>JBDKUU010000880.1:0-6031 GCA_039679525.1 Phycisphaerales bacterium
TCCCAGTCGTTCTGGTCCAGGCCGTCCTCGATGGAAACGATGGGGTAACGGCCGGCCCATTCGACCAGCAGGTCTACCATCTCTTCCGCGGTGAGCTCCAGCCCGTCTTTGTCCAGGTGATAGCGTCCGTCCCTGTACAACTCGGACGCCGCGACGTCCAGGGCGATCGCCACGTCTTCGCCGGGCGTGTAGCCGGCCCGCTCGATCGCGGACACGAGCAGTTGCAGGGGCTCTTCATTGGACTGAACCGGGGGGGCGTAGCCGCCTTCGTCGCCCACGGTGGTCGGCCAGCCCCTTTCGGCGACGAGGGTTCCGAGATGGTGGAAGATCTCCGCTCCCCAGCGGACCGCCTCGACAATCGAGGGAGCCTCGACCGGCACGATCATGTACTCCTGGAAGTCGGACGAGCCGGCGGCGTGGGAGCCGCCGTTGAGGATGTTTATTAAAGGAACGGGCATCGTGTACCGGTCAGTCGGGTTGCCGCAGACCTCCGCTATGTATTGATAGAAGGGGATCTGCCTGGCCAGAGCTCCGGCTTTCAGGCAGGCGATGGACACCGCCAGGATGGCATTGGACCCCAGATGGGATTTGTTCTCCGTCCCGTCGAGCTCGATCATCCGGTGGTCGATGGTCCGTTGATCCGTCGCATCCAGGCCGATCAGGGCGGGCGAGATCGACTCGGTGACGTTGCGCACGGCGTTGAGGACCCCCCGGCCCAGGTACCGCTTGGGATCGTTGTCCCTGAGCTCCAGGGCTTCGTGGATTCCGGTCGAGGCTCCGGAGGGCGCCATGGCCGACGCTCTGAGCTGATGATTCAGATGCACGGTCGCTTCCACGGTCGGGTTGCCGCGGGAGTCCAGCAGCTCCTGGGCGGTGATCTGCGCGATGTTCATGAGGATGTCCCCCAATCCAAAGAGTATCAGATGCATTAGTCTCTCATGCGTAGTGTAGTAGGGCGGCGGCGGGACTCTCAATAGGGAAAAGCCGTGATTCGCAAGCGATCCCACAGGGTATCTGTGAGTTTGATTCGATTCTCCCGCGTGCGTGACATGCGTGTCCCTTGCTTCGGCAGGGCGGCTCTGGGATTGTCTTCCACCAGGCGATCGGCCCGCCTGGCGGGCTGAACAGGCCCGCCTGGCGGGCTGAACAGGCCCGCCAGGCGTCCTGTGGGTGTCATCGAAACTATTTATAGGACGTCCGGAGGTGACAGGACGCTCTGAAAACCGCCCCGTTTACCACCTCGGGAAGACGGCGTGACAGTCTCGCGAATAATTCTCCCAAAAACTGAGTGGAAAGTGGCGAAAGATATTGACGAAGTGGGAGAAAGTGGTAGAATCTCCCTTAATGAAATGACCCAGTGGGATTGACGCCATGCTCTTATTAACAGGGGAGTACCAGCATACTGTCGATGGCAAGGGGCGGGTACTCGTCTCTAACAGGCTCAGGAACCAGATCGATGTCGATCTGCATGGCGCTGATTTCTACCTGGTGCTCGGGGCAAACGGAGTCCTGTGTTTGTATCCGGAAAAGTGCTTTGAGCAGCTTGCTCTGTCTGTGGCGCCGGGGCCGACGGCTCCGGATGAAGCGGTCGCCTTCGAGCGAATCAGCTTCGCCCTGGCGAGCAAGATCGAGTTGGACAATCAGGGCCGGCTGCTGTTGAACGAGAGACTTCGCAAGCGGGCCGGCCTGAAGGAGGACATCACGCTGGTGGGTGTCAGGGACCACATCGAGCTTTGGAACACAGAGGACTGGGAGCAATACCTCAGCGATCACATGACCCAGTACCAAAAGCAGATGACCCAGGCCCGGCAGCTCGTGATGCGTCAGCAGAACAAGGACACGTGATCGCTGCGTTGGAGGCAACATGGCAAGGATGGATCGTCATTGTCGGATCGTGAGCCAGAGCCTGACGGGGGAGCGGCCGGTGGATGAGCAGACGGGCGCGTCGGTGGCCATTCTGGCCGATCGGCTCGAGCGGCTCAAGCAAAGCAGCAGTCTCTTTGCCGGCGTGATGTTCTCGCCGTACGTTCAAAAGATGCAGCGTCATGCTGAAGCGGTGGTAGCAAGCTAACAGGCGTGTGAATCGCCCCCGGGCGTGGAGACGTCCGGGCGCAAGGGCAGAGCCCACGGATGCGGCAGTGGAACCCTCGGAAGTAGAGCACGTTCCGGTCCTTGCGGGACCTTTGGCTGAACAGATAAGCTGTCCTCAGGATGGGGTGGTGGTCGATGCGACCACTGGACATGGAGGTCACAGCTTTCTGTTCGGGAGCAGACTGGGGCCGGCCGGGACGCTGATCGGACTGGACTTCGACAGCAACTCCCTGGATCGGGCCCGGCAACGGTTGGCAGGTCTTTCCTGCAAAGTCATTCTGGTCAAATCGAACTTCTCCCGGATCGCCGATTGTCTGGGCGAGTTGGGCGTCAGGGGCGTGGACGTGATCGTCGCGGACCTGGGGCTCTGCTCGGCCCAGCTTGTGGACAGCGATATCGGGCTGAGTTTTCGCACGGATATGCCGTTGGACATGAGAATTGACGAAAGCTTGGAAACGACGGCTGCCGATATAGTCAACGAGTACGACGAAAAGTCGCTGGCCGACTTGATTTTCGAATACGGCCAGGATCGCGCGTCGCGGCGCATCGCGCGATTCATCGTGGAACGACGACGGCGCGAGCCCATCAAGACCACGGGGCAGTTGGCGTCGATCGTGTGCAGTGCGTTGCGGGCGCCGGACGGGAAGTACAAGCCAAGGAAACACCCGGCGACCCGGACATTCCAGGCCCTGCGGATTGCCGTCAATCACGAGTTGGACAACCTGCACGCGTTGCTCGCCTCGGCGCCGGGATTGCTGAAGAAGGACGGCTTCATCGCCATCATCAGTTTTCACAGCCTGGAAGACGGCATGGTGAAGTGGGATTTCAAGCAGAACCAGAGCGATGGGGTCTATCGGATCGTGACGAAGAAACCCATCGTGGCGAGCCCGGAGGAGATCGCGGCCAACAACCGGGCCCGCAGCGCGAAATTGAGAATCGCACAGAAGGCCTGACGGCGTCGGGCCAAAGGGTCGGGCCTGTCTGTGACGGAACGGATGCAACGGTAGTAGAAACGGAGTGGAAACCATGACGTCGGATGCCAAGATCGGGTTGCTGCTGGGTTTGGTCTTCATCTTTGTGATCGCCTTCATCATCAATGGAATGCCGAATCTCGCACCCCAGCAGGCCACTCACGCGGACGTGCCCGTCGTCGTCGGTTTCCCCGACCAGCAGAACCTGGGAATCACCGGTCCGGCTCGCGCCGAGGCCGACCGCAACTGGAACGCCTCGACCGGCCAGCCGGAATCCGCTCCCGCCGTTCAGACCTCTATCGAACAGACGCCGGCAGAGCAGCCCGCGACGGCTGCCGCCCAGACGCCTTCGCCGGAACCCCAGGTCGCCGGCGGCCAGGACGTTCGGTATGAGACTCCGCTGCCGGGCGCCGAGACGGGCTCGCCAAGGAACGACAGTCCGAACCGGATCGAGAACCCCATGGCTCGAATCGAAAACTTGTTGAATCGGTTCGTGGCCAATCAGCAGAATCAGACGCCTTCCGCGGAGAGCATGGACGTGCCGGCGGCCCCGGAGCAGACCGCGACGGTTGAGCGGCCGCAGACGGTGCAGACGCCGCTGCCCAGGGCCGACGTTCGGCCGGCGGAGACCGTTGCCCGCACGCCGGAGCAAACCAAGCCTTCGACCGCCATTGCCGCGACGCCCGCCGTCAAGCCCGTCGCGGCGGCCAAGCCGATCGTCGGCAAGATCTACACCGTGGGCGAGGGCGAGAGCCTGTCCACCGTCGCCAAGAACGTCTATGGCCCGGAAGAGGGCAATCGCTACGTCAATATCAATCGGATCTACGAGGCCAACAAGGACGTGCTCAAGTCGGTGCACGAAGTCGTCGCCGGCCAGAAGCTGATCATCCCGCCGCTCCCGAAGCCGACGGTCACCCCGAACCCGAACAAGCCCTCGGATGTTCTGTCGAAGGAACTGTTCGAGAAGGTCGAGATGATCGGCAAGAAGCCCGCCTCCCAGCCCTCGGCTCAGACTCAAACCCAGCCGGCGTCGACGGTCGCGGCAGTCGCCGGCGAGGGACGATGGTACACCGTCCAGGACGGCGACAACCTGTGGAAGATCGCCTCCGCCCAGCTCGGGGCCGGGGCCCGTTATGATGAGATCGCCAAGCTCAACACCGGCCTGCTGCAGGACGGGCAAAAGCTCAAGGTAGGAATGAAGATCCGGCTGCCCCTGAAGTAAGCCGATTGTCACGACATGGGATCACGACTGAGTTTCGTTCTGGTGATATTCTTCTTCGCGGCCACGCTGATCGTGGCCGTGTATTTGCGCGGCGCCAATCACCGCGTGTTTTACCTGGTGCGCACGTACAAGATCGAGCAGGGCCGGCTCCAGCAGGAGCTCTGGCAGAAGCAGCTTCGCGTGGAGAGCCTGATCAATCCCGCGTCGATCTCGCGTCGCCTGGAGGAGTGAACGGAATCCTGTCCGCGTCTCGCGGACAGGCATATATGTCCTATTTGTCCTATGGGTCCCATGCATTGGGACATATAGGACCGATAGGACTGATGGGACGGGTCCCGAGCCCGAGGAGTCTCGCAGCCTATGCAACCCGAAAACACCGGCAAGGACGTTCGAAGCGAGGCCGTCTCGACCCGGAGCGATCGCGAAGTCAAGAAGGTCATCATCATCATGTCCCTGGTGATCGTCGGCTTCTTCGCCCTGGCGGGGCGATGCTATTATCTTCAGCACAACATGGCGGACTACTACGCCGAGAGGTGCATGATCCAGCAGCGGTCGTACCTGCCCCTGGAGCCCCAGCGGGGGGCCATCCTGGACACTCGCGGGAGAGTCCTGGCCGCCAGCGACCAGATCCGCTCGATCTTCGCCGAGCCGCGAATCATCCAGGATGCCAAGGAGACCGCCACGCGCCTGGCCCCCATCCTCGACATGGGGGCTCATGAGATCTGCGGGCTCATCGTGGACAGCAACAACCCCGGCTATGTCACGCTGAAGAAAGACGCCACGGTCGCCGAGTGCGAAGGGGCTCGCCAGGTCTACGGCGTCGGAGTCGAATACGACTGGCGGCGGCAGTACCCCATGGGGCGTCTGGCCGGTCACATCGTCGGATTCACGAGCCGGGACAACTACGGCCTGGCCGGCGTCGAGTACACCTTCGACCGCGACCTGCGGGGCAGGGGCGCCCGGCACACCTTCCTGGTCGATGTCAAACGCAGGCCGCTGGCGTTTTGCCTGGCCGACGAGCAGGACGACAACGACATGCCCACCCACGGCGCGGGGATCATCCTGACCCTGGACGCCACGATCCAGCAGTTCACCCGCGAGGCGCTGTACAAGCAGTACAAGGAGTTTGAGGCCGAGGCGGCGGTGGCCATGGTGGCCGACCCCTATACCGGCGAGATCCTGGCCATGGTGACCCTGCCGGACTTCGACCCGGCTGAGACGTCCAAGACCGCCGAAAAGCATCCGGAGCTCTTCACGAACCGGCTTCTCACGGACCAGTACGAGCCGGGCAGCATCATCAAGCCGATCGTCGCGGCCATCGCTCTCGACACGAAGGTCGTGAACCGCTACGAGACTATCTTCTGCGAGAACGGGAACTACCACGGCAAGGGCTTCGGACACATCGGCGAATACAAAAGGGGCTTCGGCGATCTGACCGTCAAAGAAATTCTCATGAACTCGAGCAACATCGGCATGGCCAAGATCGGCCAGCGGCTCGGAGCCACCCGGCTGTACGAGGGACTGACGCTCTTCGGGTTCGGCCGCAAGGTCGGCATCGAGCTGCCGGGCGAGGCCGAGGGATTGCTGCGGCCCGCCGGCGTGTGGACCGGCTACAGCATCACCCGAATCCCGTTCGGCCAGGAGATCTCCGTCACCGGCCTGCAAATGCTGCGGGCCTTCTGCATGCTCGCCAACGGCGGCCATCTCGTCCATCCCTACATCGTCAAGTCCCTGGTCCGCTCCGACG
>JBDKUU010000881.1:0-2277 GCA_039679525.1 Phycisphaerales bacterium
CAATCCGATCTATCCGGGCATGTTCGCCACCGATGGGACACAATGGGCGATCGTTCTGGATTTGGCTTTCACGAGCCAGGAATCCATGACCCTGACGTTGAGCCGGGCGCTCGACGCCGGAAGGACGGGCCAGATCACGATTGTCCGGGAGGGCAAGGTTCCCCAACTCCCGGCCCTGACGCTTCAGCATCCAACGCGTGGCGCGCAGTGCGCCCACTGCCAGCCGTGTTATGGATCGCTGTTCACGTCATTCAAGCAATACTTCGGGGCGTCATGGGTGAGTGGATCATGGTATTGCGACCAGTTCAAGACGCCTGGTGCTGCTCTGTCGTCCTTCACAGCTGGCTGCAACAACACGGCATGCCCGCTCTATTCCGCGTTCAAACACTACAAGCCGAAGCCCGGGGATTTATCTCTCATCCTTGGCGGGCGCAACATCTACATTCGGACGCCCGTGGCCGGTGGCGGAAATCCGACCATAGGGCGAGAGACCCTCCAAGGTATTCTGCACACGCTTGGGATGCCGGGGACGCGAATGAATGCGGATGATGCCGCATGGGTCGAGAAGATATCATACGCCGGATGGGCCGCTCTGGTTTATCCGACTGGCGCGACGGTGAACGGATTCGATGAGTACCTGACTTATCCCGGCCTCCTGGCGAAACGCCGGGCGGCCAGCATCGAGGAAGAGGACAACATCGGCCTCTTCGCTCAGTTTCCTTCCTTATCAAAAAAAGACCCGTCCGGAGGAGTCAGTCCGACAAACCGTGTTTTGAGAACGGACGCTCCCGGTCGTGACTTCGAGGCGAAGACAGCGGTTCGGCGCCTTGGGACGTGGGGGCCTGACGCGCCAGCCTCGTTCGGAGGCAACGGCGTCCGCCACGTCCAGCGCGCCCGCCCTCGCGTGTACTACTCTCCGGCGTTCAGCCTCGGCGTGGACACCGAATCCACAACGGAGACCTATTTCAATTCGAACGATGGATCCGGAAAGGTTGTGTGGCGCCTGCCACAGTTCGGCGACCGCAAGGCCAATCCCATCACGGTCAAAACCAAGAGCATTGCTGGAAGCCTCGCTGCCTATTCGATCTCGGGAGACGTGGCCACGCTGGAGTTTGCCCTTGGAGAGATTACCGTAACGCACGGAACCAACAACCCACCCTCCGAAACGACATTCGACTGTGGGGGCAATGTGGTTTCGCCCCAGCAGACCCGCGAAGTTGACAATTTCGCCTCGGGAGCGCAGTTCGGCAGCCGCCAGGAGAAGATCACGCCCGGGGATGTGATTCAGTTCACTGGATCTGGAAAGGTCCATGTGATTGGATCGGTAGCGTTTGGCGGCAGCGTTCAGGCCGGAGCCAGGAATCCCCCGACGATCGGCGGAGTACCTCTGTATGTGATCAACAACCACGACCGGCGCGACGTGGTCTACGTGAGCCTTCAGGGCGCAAGCGGAGCGGCGTTCCGATTGTGGCTATCAGGTGGCGGCGGAGACGTTTGGCAAAATGGCGCGGCCTACTCGGTGGATGACATTGTCACGGATGGGCTTGGAAATTATTTCATTTGCCTTGTAAGCAATGCCTTCGCCATCCGGTCCTTCACCCTGGGCGACACCTACGCCTCGAACGAGACGGTCTGGGACGCGAACTCGGACACCTACTACTACAACACCGACGCAAGCGAGAGGACGGCGCAGGCCGGGACCGTCGGGGAGGACATCCTTCTTGGCGGGCTTTGGGAAGCCACCTCTCTTTCGGCAGCCCTCCTGAGATCAGAACTCTGGGGAAACTCCGCCCCTCCCTCGGGTGTCACATTGCCTGTGGCTCTCACATCTGTGGAACTATCCGCATCGGCACCACCCACCTTGCTTCCCAACGGCGAACCAACGGGGTATGTCCCGGCAGTGGAATATACCATCGGGGACGATGAATGGAACGCGGTTCAGGTTGACTCCTGGGATCCTGTTACCGGGGAAATCCTTATCGTGCGAGAGAATCTCCCGAGTGATCCGGCGCATCTGAGGGCCACGCTCTGGGTCAACTGCCTGAAGGTCCGCCACTCCTGCGAGGATGTGACGTGGATCGAGGATGTGATTGACGGGCTTGAAAACGGGTGGTGGCCTGTGGGAGGGAGCGGGACAACCTACTTCCGCCCCATATTCTGGTACGGAAACACGTGGTTTGATTGGTGGACTCTCACGTTCGCGCGCGGATTGACCGCTCCGTGGTCCATCACAGACCCGTGGGGCGAGAATATGGGGACCGACGTGGGGACGGTTCT
>JBDKUU010000882.1:0-4288 GCA_039679525.1 Phycisphaerales bacterium
AAACGGCCAGTATCGATCTGGACCTGCAGGAAGGAAACGGGACTACAGTGCGATGACGCGACGACGCGGCTTCAACCTGATCGAGACTCTGGCGGCCAGCATGATCCTCTCGGCGACCGTGCTGACCCTCGGCGCGATCAGCACCAACGCGCTGACGAGCACCCGTCTGCACCGGCACTACGAATCGGCCGCGGCGGTGATCGACATGCAGTTGACCCTGATCGATCAGGTCGGGGTCGACCAGTTCATCGAGGCCGGTCAGATGGAGGGCGTGAACGATCAATTCGAGCCCGGGTATCAGTGGGTCGTGACCACGGAGTACGCCGGGACGGACAACGTCTACGCAGTGAAGATCACCGTGACCTGGCTGGAAGGCAAGCGGCCCTACAGCGTGACGGCCCAGACGATGCTGGACGGCGCCTCGATGGCGAGCGAGAAGACGACGGAGGAGCCACAAGCCCAATGACACGCGCACGGCACAAGGGGTTCACGCTCGCGGAAGTCCTGGTGGCGTCGACCATCAGCGGCTTCATCGCGATCGTCGCCGTCGGGGCGATGAACGCCGTCTCCCGCACCGCACAGACCGTCAACAAGGTCAGCGAAGTGAACAGCGAGATGCGGTTCGCGGCTCGGATGATCTCGCAGGATCTGGCCAACCTCTACCGCGATCCGGATCCTCAGAACATGAAGCTCCTGGGAGTCTCGCAGGGCTCGGACGCCGCGGGGCCGCCGTTCCTGACCTTCTACACGGTGGGACACGCCAAGGCCCGGGCCGATCAGCCCGAGGGCGACGTCTACGAGGTGGAGTATTTCCTGGGGAGCCTTCAGGACCAGGAGCAGGGGCAAAGACCCGCCCCCGGCGTCGTCGGCTCGCCGCAGGAGCAAATGGTGCTTTTTCGCCGGCTGTGGCCCAACCCGGACAAAGAGCGACAGCCCCGCGGCATCCTGACGCCGATCAGCGACAAGATCGGGATCTTCTACATCCGGTTCTACGACGGCAAGGAATGGCAAGGGGAATGGACCGAAGAGATGCGGACCCTGCCGAAGCTGATCGAGATCACGTTGGGGACGGTCCCGCCGGAGAACGGCGACCCGGTTCTGGAGGTGTTCACGGTCGCGTTCCCGCGGATGGCGGAAGCACAAGGCGGTCAGTCGCCGGAAGGGACGGCTGAAGGCGGACAGGAGCCGGGATCGCAGCAATCCGGCGAACAGGGCGGCCAGCAGAATCAAGGGCCCCAGGGCCAGCAAAGATGAGAATGAAACGGAACAACATCAGATTCGGCGGGAGGCGGGCGTGCACAGTACGCTCGGCGTTCTGCTGTTGTTCCGCTGAGACCGGACGGGACGGGCTCGTCTTGATCGCGGTGCTCTGGATTCTGGCCGTGATGACGGCCATCGTAGCGGTCGTGGGGCAGACCAGTCGGCTGGACATGAAGATGGCCATGGCGACCACCGACGAGGTCCGGTGCAAATGGGCCTGCCGGGCGGGCCTGGAGAATGCGATCGGGATTCTCAACGAGGACCCCAAGGACAGCGACTGCCTCTCCGATCTTTGGAGCGACAACGACGAGGACTTCAACGACGTCGTCCTGGAACGGTGCCGGTACACCGTTCGCGTGTACGACGAAGCGGGCAAGCTGAACATCAACGTCGCGACGAAGGACCAGCTCATGACCCTGCCGTACATGGAGCAGGAGATCGCGGAGGCCATCGTGGACTGGCGGGACAGCGACGACGATCCGCAGGCCACGGGCGCCGAGGCGGGATACTATGAGAACCTGCCCATCCCCTACAAGATCCGCAACGGGCCGCTCAAGACGCTGCGGGAGTTGCTGCAGGTCAAGGGCGTCACCGAGGAGAACTTGTTCGGCGAAGACGCCAACCTCAACGGCCTGCTCGACTCCAACGAGCGGGACGGCGACGCCAGTGGGCCGCCGGACAATGGCGACGACCGCCTCGATCAGGGCTGGATCGCCTATCTGACCTGTCACTCGTACGAGCGAAACGTCGATGCCGAGGGCAGCGACCGGATCAACATCAACCAGGCCGATCAGCAGCAGCTTCAGGACAAGCTGGGCCTGAAGGCCTCGCAGGCCAAGTGGATCGTGGACAATCGCGGCGGCGGCTTCCGCAGCGTCGCGGACCTGATCAACGACCAGAGCCCCAAGACCTCTCCGGAGAGTTCAGGCGGCTCGGGCGGCAATGCGGACCAGGCCGAGCCGATCGACATGCAGACGTTCGGCCAGATCGCCGATCGCATCACCATCTCGGGCGAGAAGAAACTCCCCGGGAAGATCAACATCAATACGGCCCCCGTGGAAGTCCTCATGACTCTCTTCGGGACAGACGAGCAGGCCGAGCAGATCGCGCGATCCATCGTCGCGGATCGGGCCGGAATGCCGTATGGATTCACGAGCGTCGCGGAGCTGCTCAATCAGCCGTCCATGACGGTCCAACGATTCAAAAGCATCGCCGAGCTGGTCACCGTTCGCTCGGACGTGTTCACGATTCAGTGCCTCGCCACGGCGGACGTCACCGGCGCGACCTTCCGGACGGAAGGCGTGGTCGATCGCAGCGCTTCGCCGTGCACGATTTTGTATTGGTACCAGGGAGCAAATTAGTGATGAGCAAAGGCGAGAAGACACCGCACTCGGTGATTGCAGCCGCGAAGGAAGACGCCAGGTTCAAGGGCGTCGAGGTGCGGCGACAGGACGGCCATGTCGAGGTCCTGTGGGCCAGGAGTCTGCCGGCCGAGAAGCAGACGTGGAGCGGCTTTGCGGTCGAGTGCGGGGTCGTGTCGAACGGCGACGCAGAGGGCAAGACCGCCAGGCGGCACGCCCCGACCGTGGTCGGCTTGGACTCGACGGGCGTGGCGTTCTATCGGATCAGCGCCCCGGCGGTCGACCAGCACGAGACGGGCGCCATCGTGAAGATGCAGGCGGAGTCGTTGCTTCCGTTGCCGCCGGACCAGATCGAGGTCGCGTGGCGCGCGGGCCCCACGAACAACGGCAACATGGACGTCACGGTCGCCGCCGCCCGCAAGGAGCATCTGCACAAGTTCGCCGCAGGCGTGAAGGACTTTCGGCCCCGCAATATTTTGCTGTCGTGCGAAGGGACAGTCAAAGCCTGGCAGAGCCTGTTCTCCGATCGCGAGCCGCAGGCCCTGCTCGTCAACGTCGCCTCCGAGAACACGCAGGTCTATCTCGTGCAGAACGGCCTGGTCACGCGAGCCGGCGTTTTGGACATGGGGCTTTCGGCTCTGGCGCCGGCGTCGGGAACCTCGCCCGGCGTCATGGACCGCTTCTCGCACGATCTGCGGATCCTGTTGACCTCGTTCGGCTGGGATGGGACGGGCCCCTGGCCTCTGTTCGTCCTGTCCGACGGCGGCGATTCGATGCAGCGCATCGTCGAGCAACTGAACGCCGCGGGCGTGCCGGCCAAGCCGAGCGTCCCGAGCCTGGGGCGTCTGAAGCTGCCGGCGGGTTTCGGGGCGAAGGAGACCTACGAATATCGCACGTCGCTGGGGCTCGCGTTGATCGCCTTGGACAAGCCGTCGGACACGCTCAACCTCTTCGACCGCGTGCTCCAGGAGCAGGAGCAGGAAAAGGCGGCCTCGGCGTGGCGTTCGGTGGCCCTGGCGGGCGTCGCCGCGGCGGCGATGTTGATCGTCCTGCTCGTCACGGTCTATCTCACCGACGCGGCCAGCGCGAAACGATGGGACGCTCTGGCCAGGCAGCCTGAGTTTCAGGCGTCTCTCCAGCAACAGTCGCTGATCAAGACCGTGGCTCGCCACCGGCCGGACATGCTGGAGCTGTTGACCCTGGTGAACGCCGGCCAGAACGAAGGGGTCGTGCTCGACACGTTCCAGTTCAAGAAGGGCCAGCCCGTCTCGGTGACCGGACAGGCGGACAACATGGAGCAGATGTGGAAGTTTCAGGCGAATCTGCGGGAGCAGAAGGATCTCAAAGGAGCGGAGATCCTGAACGCTTCGCCGGACTCCAAGACCAAGAAGATCAAATTCACGATCACCTTCCAGTACAAGGAATTCACGAAGAAAGAATCGGCGCTGTGACAGGCGGCAGAAAACCAGCGACAACGGGCGAATCGGAATCCAGATGATAAAGAAACTGAACACACGCGAGAAACACATGCTCCTGCTCGGAGCGGCGGCGGGCGTGCTGATTTTCGTCTTCACGTATGGTTCGAAGGGGTATGACCACTGGCGCCAGGCGAGGAGAACCCTGGCCGCGGCCAAGCAGAAGCTGGGTGAAGTCGAGACGGACAAGAA
>JBDKUU010000883.1:0-3031 GCA_039679525.1 Phycisphaerales bacterium
CGTCTGCGGGGCCAAGCTCTGGGAGTGGAGCCCGGGGCCCAACGGCCGCATGTGGGACAAGATCCTCACCGACTCCGACGGGCCGTACGCCGAGCTGATGGTGGGGGCGTGGTCGGACAATCAGCCGGACTATAGCTGGATCAAGCCGCACGAGGTGAAGACCTTCACGCAGAGCTGGTACCCGGTCCGCGACATCGGCGGATTCAAAAACGCCAACCACCAGGCGGCGGTGAACCTGGAGCTGGCCGAGGGCAAGGCGAAGGTCGGATTCAACGCGACGTCGAGGTACGAGAAGGCCAGGGCGATCCTCAAGGCGGGGGATAAGACCCTGCTGGACAAGACGATCACGATCGCCCCGGACAAGCCGTTCGTCGAGGAGATCGCGGCGCCCGAGGGGACGAAGAGGACGGACCTCAAGGCGATGCTCGTTTCGAAGTCGGGCGAGACGCTGATCGCATACCAGCCGGTGGAGATTGTCGGCGATCCGAACCTGCCGGAGACGGTCAAGCCGCCCGCTTCGCCGAAGGTCATCAAGACGATCGAGGAGCTGTACCTGACCGGGCTTCGCGTCGAGCAGATCCACAACCCGCGCGTCAACCCGTTCGACTACTATGAAGAGGCGTTGAAACGCGACCCGAACGACGTGCGGACCAACACGATCGTCGGCATCACCTACAACCGGCGGATGATGTACGACAAGGCCGAGGAGCATCTGCGCCGCGCGGTGGCGAGGCTGACGGCCGAGTACACCCGCGCCCGGGACGGCGAGGCGCAGTACCATCTGGCTCTTGCTCTGCGGGCCCAGGGCAAGCTGGACGAGGCGTACGACATGTTCTTCAGGGCCTCGTGGGACTCCGCGTTCCGCTCGCCTTCTTATTATCAACTGGCGGAGCTGTCGTGCCTCAAGGGCGAGCTCGAGAGGGCCCTGGGGCAGGTTCAGCAGGCGATCGCGACGAACACGCTGGACAGCAAGGCCCTGAATCTCCAGGCCGCGATCCTCACGCGACTGGACAAGCCCAGGGAGGCCGCGGCGATCCTGGCCAAGGTTCTCGACGAAGACCCGCTGGATTTCCTGGCGGCGAACGAGATGTCGGTCGCTCAGCGGAAGTACGCTTCGCGTTCCAAGGCCGAGGCGACGCTGCACGATCTGGAGACCGCGATGCAGCGGGATCTCCAGGCGTACCTGGAGCTGGCGAGCGACTACATGAACTGGGGATTCTGGGATGACGCCCTCGACGTGCTGGCCCGGGCGGCGCGCGACAAGACCGACCTGGCGGGCAGCTCGCCTTTGGTCTACTACTACATGGGTTTCATCCACGGGCGAAAGGGCGATGCGACGCTGGCCAAGGAACTCTACGGCCAGGCGAGCCAGATGCCCAGCGATTACTGCTTCCCGTTCCGGGCCGAGACTGCGGAGGTCCTGCGTGCCGCGATCGCCCAGAACCCGACGGACGCCAAGGCCTACTATTACCTGGGCAACCTGCTGTACGACAACCAGCCCGAGAAGGCGATCGAATGCTGGGAGCGGTCCGTCGCGATCGACGGTTCGTTCGCGATGGCGCATCGCAACCTGGGCTGGGCGAGCTATCGCACGAAGAACGACGTGACCAAGGCGATCGAGAGCTACGAGCGGGCGGTGGCCTGCAACGGCCAGGACGCACGGCTGCTCACGGAGCTCGACGAACTCTACGAACTGGGCAACGTCGAGCCCGCCAGGCGTCTGGCGATGTTCGAGCAGCATCACGCGGTCGCGGCCAAGCGGAACGACAGCCAGTTGCGTCAGATCATGGTGCTCGTGCTGGCGGGCCGCTACGACGAGGCGATCGACGCCCTGGCCAAGGGCCAGTTCCACGTCCGCGAGGGCGGCGGGGAGATCCGCGACGTCTACGTCGACGCACACCTGCTGCGGGGGCTGGCGCGTCTGAAGGCGAACAACGCCAAGGACGCCCTGGCCGACTTCGTGGCGGCGACAGAGTATCCCGAGAACCTCTCCGTCGGCAGATCTCAGAACGATCCGCGAGCCGCCCAGTTCCAGTACTACATGGGCTGCGCGTACGAGGCGATGGGCCAGGCGGAGAAGGCCAGGGAGTGCTTCACGAAGGCCGCAGGCGATGGAGACGGCGAGGGCCGGCGGGGCGGATTCCGTTCGCCCGATGCGAGGTTCTACAGGGCGATGTGCATGAAGAAGCTCGGCCGCGATGCCGACGCGACCGCTGAGTTCGACGAGTTGATCAAGACGGGCACGGAGCGTCTGACTCGCGGCGAGGACACGGACTTTTTCGCCAAGTTCGGCGAGCAGCAGACCCGGCAGGTCCAGCAGGCGTCCGCCCACTACACGATCGGCCTGGGCCACCTGGGCAAAGGCGACGTGGCGGCCGCCCGCGGCGAGTTCGAAGCCGCGTCGAAGCTGAACGTCAGTCACGTGTGGGCAAGGACGATGGCGGGCGAAGAGAAGTAGAGAAGTCTCAAGTGTGAAGTGTCAAGTTTCAAGCAAAGTGGACCCGGGCAGGGGACCGTCCACTTTAAACTTCAAACTTGACACTTCACACTCTCTTGGCCCGTTGACTTTACCGGCGGAATGTCCTACAAAGGACATATGACGAACGCAGTTGGGCGAAGACCTGTGGATTCTCACGCCCGCAATGTGCGCGGGATGAGGGGTGAGGGTCTGCGCTGGGTCGGGCCCGCTCGGACGGTCGCGTTCTTCGGACTGATGTTCGCATACCTGTGGCTGTGGGTGCAGCCGGCCCTGATCTATAGTTGCGGCACAATCACGAACTTCCCCGTGTTCTACAAGGGCTGGCCGTTCTTCGGACAGACCGTGCAAATGCCCGGCGGTCTGGTCCAGTACCTCTCGGCGTTCGTCTCGCAATTGTTCTATTATTCGTGGGCCGGAGCGGCTGTCATCGCGGTGCAGGCTTGGGCGATTTGCGCCTGCACGGGCTATTTGCTGCGGAAGGCGGGACTGCCGGGGGCGAGGCTGCTGCGGTTCGTTCCTGCGATCTTCATTCTCGTCGCCTACGCGAGGTAC
>JBDKUU010000884.1:0-2261 GCA_039679525.1 Phycisphaerales bacterium
GCAGCTCCCCCGCCCTGGCCGGCAACGCCCTGATCGTCGTCATGGACCAGGAAGACGAGTCGTTCATCTACGCCCTGAACAAGGACACGGGCGAAACCCTCTGGAAGCAGCGCCGCGACGAGGACACCTCCTGGGCCACACCCGCCATCGCCCAAGTCAACGGCAAACTCCAGGCCATCACCAGCGCCACCAAGCTCATCCGCTGCTACGACGTCGCCACGGGCGACCTCGTCTGGCAGTGCGGCGGCCAGACACAGAACGTGATCCCGTCGCCCATCGTCTCCGACGGCATGGTCTTCTGCACCAGCGGCTTTCGAGGCAGCGAGCTCCAGGCGATCGAGCTGGGCCACACCGGCGACCTGACAGGCTCCGCCGCCATCCGCTGGCAGGTGAGCAAGGCCACGCCGTACGTGCCGTCGCCGATCCTCTACGGCGACAATCTCTACGTCTGCTCGATGAACAAGGCCGCCATCTCCTGCTACCAGGCCAAGACGGGCAAGCTCAACTTCTCCCAGGAAAACCGGAGCGGCGTCCAAGACATCTACGCTTCGCCGGTGGGCGCGGCGGGCCGGGTCTACTTCGTCGGCCGCAAGGGCACGACCCAGGTGATCGCCAACTCGGAGAAGTTCGAGATCCTCGCGACCAACGTCCTGAACGACGAGATCGACGCCTCCCCCGCAATCGCAGGCGACCAGATCTTCCTCAAGGGTAAGAAGAATCTCTACTGCATCGGCGAATCATCGGCCAAGTGATGTGGTGGATGCAGCCATCGCAGGGGCAACGCATGTGGTTGCCCTCTTCGAATTGGGCATCCGACAACGGTACAGGCCGAGGGAGGGCAGGCACTGGGACCTGCCCTCGTTCCTCTACGCATCTTCGGTGGGTCGGACACGCCCGCGGCGGGCGTGTGAGGGAGATTTTGCGCTTTGGCCGACAGCATGATGCCGGCAGAGCCCGGTTGCGAGGTCTGGACGATCCTGCCGTCTTGGCGAAGTCTCCGTCTTGTCCATCATGCCTCTGGCCCAAAGCGCAAAATCTCGGGGGTCCGGGGGCAGCGCCCTCGTTGTTCTACACATCTCCGACGGACCGGACACGCCTGCGGCGGGCGTGCGGAGGGAGGTTTTCCGTTTTGGCCGGCAACATGATGCCGGCACAGCCCGATCTGGCGGTCGGGACGATCCCACTGTTCTGGCAAGGTCCCGGGATGCGTTTTTCGCCTTTCGGGCTTCCAGCAGAAAGGCTTCGCCAAGAGGGCCCGTCCACAGGTCCGGCCGGAACCGGGGCGGACATTCGCGCGCGACGCTGAAGCTGTGGATCCACTGGATCGCGTGCAAGCCGCTTGGTAGCCGGCTTCTGCTGGAAGCCTACAAAGCGGTAAACGCAACCCCTCGCATGCAAGCCGACATACGAACTGCGGAGAAGCCAAGACAAAGAAAGAGATGTGTAGAACAGTCAGGGCGCTGCCCCCGCTCTTGGACGCCTTCAACGTCCAGGACTTCGACAGGCCGAAGATGTGTAGAACAACAAGAGGCCTGCCCCTACGAGCGTATCCAATGATCTTTCGGAGTCCTGCGTCCGCGAGCCGTCAGCACCCCAGCGACGACGGGTCCTTGGGCCACAGCCAGCGTACCAGCACGTAGCCCACGATGGCGGCCGCGGTCGCCAGGATCAAGGAGCCCGTCCACAGGCAGAACGAGCCCATGATCACCTTCGACCGCGTCCCGTCCCCGTACGCGGCGACGTACTGATGAGCGAAGGGAATCGCCAGCAGGATCGCGTGCCCCAGGCGGTAGGCCCCCATGTAGATCGGCACCGCCGTGATCGGATTGGTCACCCAGCAGGCCAGCAGCGCCACCGGCAGGTTCACCCGAAAGCACAGAGCCCCCAGGCAGGCGAGGATCATGTGAAAGGGAATCGTCGGAGTGAACGTGATGAACAGGCCGATCGACGCGCCCCCCGCCACCCGGCTCGCGTCGAAATGCCACAGATCCCCGGCCAGAATGGTCTGGCCGAAAACCCGGTGCAGCCACGACCGCCCAAGCCGTTCCTTGTCCGGCATCATGCGGCGAATCATATTCTGATGAAACTTCACGACCTTCTTGGCCTCAGACAAACCCTACCGAAAACAGTCAGCGTACATTCCCGCCGCCGACGGGTCAAGACGAAGATCGTCTGATGCGAACGCGGATGAATCCATATCTTCACGAATCTGCGAGGGCGGTGCGGCGAGATGCGTTTTGAGCCCCCCGCCCAGCCGATCT
>JBDKUU010000885.1:0-3775 GCA_039679525.1 Phycisphaerales bacterium
CCGGCACGGTGGCCGCGATCGCCAAGATGGGCTACAAGGGCGTCGAATTCGCCGGCTACTACGGTCACGGCGCCAAGGAAATCCGCAAGATCATCGACGACAACGGCCTCGTCTGCTGCGGCACGCACACTCAGTACGCCGACCTCGCGGACGACAAGCTGGCCGCGACCCTCGAATTCAACAAGATCCTCGGCAACACCTATGTCATCGTGCCCTACCTCGAGGGCGACAAGAACGACATGAAGAACTCCTGGCTCAAGTACGCCGAGCGGTTCAACACGCTGTCCGAGAAGCTCAGGAAGCAGGGCATGTGGATCGGCTATCACGCCCACGCCCACGACCTGCACCCCCTCGGCGACACGACCTCCTGGGACGTTTTCTTCAGCAACACGAGCAAGGACGTCATCATGCAGATCGACACCGGCAACGCCATGAGCGGCGGCGGCGATCCCGTGGCCGTCCTGAAGAAGTATCCCGGCCGGGCCCTCAGCGTTCACCTGAAGGAATTCTCCAAGACGAATCCCAACGCCGTGATCGGCGAGGGCGACGTGAATTTCCCCGAGGTGTTCAAGCTCTGCCGGACCATCGGCGGCACGAAGTGGTACGTCGTCGAAGACGAGCACAGCGCCACGTCGATGGAGGGCATCGACGTTTCCCTGAAGAATCTGAAGAAATACAGGATGTAGGAAGAGAGTCGTAAGACAAGAGCACCAGAAAAGGGAAGAGCAGGGCGTTCGCAGCCGGCTCTTCCCTTCTTCTTTGGTTCTTCACGGAATTGCAGGGACCGCCGGAACTGGCGGAGCGGAACACCCGAAACGGTCGTGCAAAGGGAGTCTATCGCGTGTGCGACCTCCGGCTTGAACGCGAACAAGGCGTTCGCTTGCGGGACCAGACGCCGCGCGGGGGCGTGCAACGCCCCTCCATGCTGGTGGCCCAAAGCGCAAAACTCCCGACGCGAAGCGTCGGAATCCGTATCTGTCTGCCCCCATAAGTTCGCGAAGAACCTCTCCTCTTGCCTTTTCACTTCTCTTCGCCCAACGTCTCGATCGTGTGGCTCATGTCGGCCAGGTCGAGAATCACGATGTGTCCCGTGCCGGTGATCCAGTCCGTCCCTTCGCCCGGGTTGACGATCAGCGTGCGGCCGACCCTGCGGATGTCCTGCTTGTGCGTGTGGCCGTAGACGAGCAGATCGTACATCTGGCCGGCGGCCACCTCCTCGACGTTGTGGTGCGTGTGCGTCATGTACACCTTGCGGCCCGCCAGCTCGCCCTTGTAGCAGTACTCGTGGATCTGGCCGCCGAAGCCTTCGATCGTGTGCCGGAGAAACAGCTTCTCGCCATCGTTGTTCCCGTAGACCGCGACGAACTTCACGCCGTGCAGTTCCGAAAACGCCTTGGCCGTGAACGGCGCCACGATGTCCCCGCCGTGCAGGACGTACTCGACCCTGCGCTGTGCGAAGATCTCCACCGCCGCAAGGACGTTGCGATGATGGTCGTGCGTGTCCGAGATGATTCCGATTCGCATACTGTGCTCCCCCGCATCTATTGCGTCACTCGCAAATACAACACCGCGTCGCCTTCGAACGGGGCGGCGAACTCTCGTTTGGCTCCGGCGTCGATCGGGTCGGCCGGGGTGATCTTCCCTGTGATCGGGTGCGACCACTCGACGGCGAGCTTGCTCTTTGCTGCCGACAAATCCACCGTCGCCTTGCCGCCCTCGGGCAGGTAGACCAGGTACTCCGAGCCGGGATCGGCCAGGCAATAGCCGGTGGAGGCCAGTTCCGGTCGGGGCGTCGCCTTCGCCAGGTCCATCCGCTCGGCGTAGCGTCTCGCGTGGCCCATGGCCAGGCGAGCCTTTTCCGCATCGGATACGCCCACGCCCTGGCCTTCGAGAATCGGTTCCCACTGCGGGTCGCCGTAGGGGTCCATGAAGATCACGTTATGGCCCCGCAGGAAGCCCTTCCAGACCCATTTCTGATCGCCGCCGACGCCGAAGACGTGGTCGGTGTCGAGCAGGCTCACCTTTTTGCCGTCCACGGCCCGTGGGTCCTTCCGCAGATCGGGCCACGGATCGGCTCCAGGCGAGAACCAATCCGCGGGACTGGCGAGCATTTCGTCGTTGTTCTCGCCGCCGTGCCCGGTCAGGCCGATCGGATGCTGGCTGGCCTTGGCCAGCTCGCCATTGGCGGCAAACAAGGCAATCTGACAGCCGGCAATCGTCGAATTGCCTCTTGCCATCTCCAGCGTGGCCCGCCAGAAGTTCGGATCATGGAACGTGAGCTTCTCCACATCGAAGGGCTGGTTCGGGTCCAGGTGGAGGATTCTATCGCCGAACGCCCTGACGCCCTCGAACTGGGAATCCGCCTGGGTGGCCGCCCCCGCCAACAGAGGCACAACCTGCTCCCGGCACCATTTCCGAAGCAGGCGGACCTTCTCCGCCGTCGCCGCCCCCTGGTACTGACGCGACTCTTGCCACGAGGGATAGAGTGACGCGGGAATTCCGGGATCGTTGCTCGCTTTCATCTTCCGCGGATGATAGACGAACGCAAAATGGCAATCGACGAAGAACGGTCGCGGCGGCGCCGGCTGCTCCAGCATCTGGACGATCTTCTGTCTGGCCTCAGCGCCGAGCTTTTCCGACGCTACGACGGCGAACTCGGGCTTCGCCTTGGGGCGCAGCGTGATGACCATGATCACCGGCTGGTCGAGGCCCGCTGAATCGAGGACCTTCTCGATGGAGTCCATGGCCGGCGAAGCCCAGGGCCCCAAGGCTTCGATTCCGGGGCCGTTCACCGGAAGGACAGGGGAACTGTCGAGCAGCGATATCTCCATCTGCGACGCCGGGGTTCCGTCTTCGGGCTTGGCAAGCGTCTTGGGACGCACGAACCAGTCCCTGCGATTCCGATCGTAACGGGCCTCCGGATCGCCGGGCTCGACGATCATCTCTTCCCGCCCGATGCGTTTTCCCGTCTCCGCCGCAAGGCAGTCGGCGCCATACAGGACTGCCGTGAGGACGCCCCAGCTCAGCACAGTCGCGGCACGCCCAAGAACGATTGCTCTCATGTTTTCCTCCAACTCCAGGGTCTTCTTGACATCGCGACGCAGGATAGTCCTGCAGGCAAACCGCGGCAAGGAAAAACCAGGTGCGGCGACATGGGAGCCCAACGCTTTGCGCCGGACCAGGGAACAGTATGCCGGGAATCTGAATCTTCCTTGTAGTGACGCGCAATCGATGATAAGATGGGTTGAATTGAGATGGAAGCAATGTCTGGTTTGAGGAGTCTGGCCATGCGTGAACGAAAAGCATTCACTCTTATCGAATTGCTCGTGGTCATCGCCATTATCGCCATCCTGATGGCTGTGCTCATGCCCTCCCTGTCGCGGGTCCGGATCCAGGCCCGGGGCGTCGCGTGCAAGTCCAACCTGCACCAGTGGGGTCTGATCTTCGCGATGTACACCGACGACAACAACGGCCGTTTCTACAGCGGTTTGGTAAAGAACACGGACTCGGGTTTCGCGAATGGTGAATGGTGGCGCGAGACCATGGTGCCGTTGTCCAAGAACAAGAAGATGTGGCTGTGTCCCACAGCCGCCAAGAATCGAACGGGCGTGTTGGTTACCGATAGCCGCCCCGCGAAGACCGTGTATGAAGCTTGGGCGGTGCCTGCCTCGCAAGGAGGGGACGAGGGGAGCTACGCCCCGAACGGGTGGATGTGCAACATCCCCGCCGGACGCACGGATAGGTGGGGACGAGGTCCCGCTGCGAATTACTGGCG
>JBDKUU010000886.1:0-3514 GCA_039679525.1 Phycisphaerales bacterium
ATCAGGCTCAGCGGCCAGTTGTGAGGGTCCGCGACGGACTCCAGGGCGGCCGCGGGTTTGTAGTGAGTGTAGTTGTCTGAGAAGTTGCCCGGCCCGACGCCCGCGATGGGATGCTCGGCATACATCCGCGCCGAGGCGGTCCAGTATTGCCAGCGAACCAGCATGGAGTTGCCGGGGAGCCGGCCGTGTGTCATGCCATAGTGAATCACCGCGACTCCAGCCACCGTGACACCAAACAGGATCGATGCGGCCAGAAGGGCGCGGACTCCAACGCGATGGGTTCGGACACGCCGGTCGAGAACCATCAGAGCTGCGAACACGACGAGCCCGACGGCAAAGGCGACGATGCCTCCTTTGCTCTGGGTCAGCAGGAGTCCCGCCAGAATCAGAATCACCGCCGTCGCAGCCAACCCAGCGTAACGAAGCGCTTCGCCCGTCTTGCCCCGGGCCTTGGCCAGTCTGTCGGCGAGTAGAGCAACGCCTGCGAAGAATGCACAAATCGCGAACGAGGCCGCTGAATTGCTCGTCGTGAAGAAGCCTCGGACGCCGCGCGAATAGATCCTGTGCTCGAACAGAAAGTGCTGAAACGTGCCGGGCTCGATTCCCAGCGGTCCGAGCAGCATGTTCGGGTCTTTCTCGTATTGCTCGATCGTGATGGCGTTGCTGATGAAAGCCTGCTCGGCGCACTGGTAGGCCGACACGACGCCCAGGGCGACGATCACGATGAGGACAAGCCGCACCTTGCCGGGACTGTCCAGGATCTGGCTGAGCAGAAAGGCTCCGAACACGGGCGCGATCAGGATCGTGGCATGGTTGATGGCCGCCCGCTTGTCGGATGCGAAAAATGACGAAACGACAGCAGCCGCGACGAACAGGCCCAGGCCGATCTCCATCCCGGTGAAGCGATACAGAGGCCGATTGCGGAGGAATCGGGCGAGGACCCACCCGACGAAGGCGAAGATCAGAAGGCCCGAAAGGGTCAGGCTGTAGATCGTGTCTGTCAGACCGCCCGCCACGGTCGTCATTTGCACGGCCGGGGCCTCGGTGTAGGTGACGCGAAGCGCCAGGATGGCCAAACACAGCGCCAGCAGGCTATAGGCGGCAGGCTGTAGGCCGCAGGTCTGCCTCCGGCCTACAGCCTCCGGTCTACGGCCTATCTTATCTCTTCCGTGCACCGTCATCGGTCTTGCGTCCTCTGTTCTCCATTGCGAGCCGTGCCTTCGAAGATCCCGATGATGGCCACGATCATGGCCGTTTGGATCACGATCAGAATCGCTCCGACGAGGTTGACCTGGTACAGGAAGGTCGCTCCCAGGCCGGTGCAGAGGGTGGCCAGATAGAGGGTCAGAGCCGTCTGCCGATCGGTCAGGCCGCGACGCCGGAGGCGGTGCGAGAAATGCTGCGTATCGCCCACGAACGGGCTCTTGCCCTGGCTGATTCGCAACAGCACAACGCTCGTGAAGTCGTACAAGGGGACGGCCATCGCGATCAGCGGCAGGAGAACGGGGTACCACGAGCCGCTGCCCGTCTGCTGGTAATACGTGGTCCGCAGGGTCAGCAGGGCGACGAAGAACCCGACGACCAACGAGCCCGCATCGCCCATGAAGATGGAGGCCGGGGGGAAATTGAAGACCAGGAATCCCAGGAGCGAGCCGATGAAGACGAGGGCCAGCCCGCCCACGAGGACCTGGCCGTTGAACGCGGCGGCGACGAACAACACGGAGCTTGCGATCACCGCCATTCCCGCGGAAGCCCCGTCCATGTTGTCCAGGAAGTTGAACGCGTTGACGATCACGACGATCCAGAAGGCGGACAGGGCGGCCGTGGCGATCCGGCTCTCGATGAAGAATTCGACCCGGACGTCGCCGAAGAAGGCCGCAATGCCGGCGACCACGAATTGAACCGCCAGCTTGAAGAAGGGTCCCAAGGCCCGCTTGTCGTCGCGAAGCCCCATGGCGAAGAGGATTGTCGCGCACAGCAGAATGACCAGCAGCTCGTTCGATCTGCGAAGGAAGTCGGCCGGGTTCAGGCCGGTCTGCTCGGCCAGCCAGTGGCCGGGAACGGCGAGGAATCGCACAGTCGCAGTCGCGCCGATCAGAAATGAGGCAAGAGTGAAGAAGATGGCGATGCCGCCGCCCAAAGGAATGATGGAGCGGTGGTAACGATCGGCCTTCGGATAGGCGACCAGACCTATCCGCGGCGCAAGCCGTTTCGCCAAGGCCGTCAAGATTGCCGAGAGCGTGAACGAACCGATCAGTGAAGCTGCTGCCAAATGGACGAGCATCGATCTCCTTGCTGAAGAAAGCACGAAATTCGAATATCGAAATCCGAAACAAATCCAAAGGTCCAAAACTCAAATGACGGAAACGCTGGCGCCGTTCGCCTGACCTGTTTGGAGTTTTGGGTTTTGATCATTCTCGCTTGTTTCGAGTTTTCTCTCTCAACTGCTCCACGAGCCTGGACCGCACGCGTGAGAGAAACTCCTGGTACTCCGGCCGGTAGTAATCCGGAAACGTGTAGGGCAGAGTCCGCCATTGGCCCTTGTCGAAGACGAGCGTCACCTCGGCGTACATTTTCATCCCGATGTAGATCCGGTGGGCGAAATTCTTCGTCGAGGCCAGAATCAACTTGGACGGCTCGATCACGCCCGGGTCCAGATTCACAGGACGAGGATAGGGCATCGCGAGGGTCGCCGCCAGTTGCTGCTCGATTTCGTTCGTCCGGAGCTTGATCGCCGCAAGGTCGCCCGGGTCGATCAGGCGTTCGAAGCTGACGAACTGCCGCAGCACCTTCGGCCCGATCTCCTCGACGTAATAGTCGGTCTGGTCGAAAGTCCATGCTTCGCTGACCAGATCGGCCGGTCCGAGCGCCGCGATCACGGCTTCTCTCGCGGCGGCGAGGCATCGTTCATCCGAGGCCAGAATGCCGACGATCAACTTGACGGGCTTAGGCTCCTTCAATTCCCACATGTCGCGCGACAGTATACCGGGAGGCGGCCGGGAAATCCAGCGACGACCTGGTTAGGAGTTGTCTTCTCCGAGCCAGCGGGCGGCCAGCGTGGCGATATCCTCGAAATCCACCTTCCTGGAATCGTGCTGCCGGCGGGCCGACTGGGGCCTGCCGAGGCGGTCATCCACCTGCGAGCCGTAGCGCGCGACGGCCTGTCCGCGAATGTACTCGATGATGGGGGCGAAGTGACGCGCCGGCTCGATGCGTCCGCTTCGCTCGTTGTCCCCTTGCACGATTCGAAGGATCTTTGCCCGTTCCCATTCCCGAGGCTCGATCTCGAAACGGACGGCGAACCCCTGTGCCTGAACATCCGACAAGGTGGGAACCGGGTAGTCCTGCGGCTCGACGCCGTCGCACTCCGCCATGCCGGGAACCAGCCACGGCGTGACGTATCCATCGTCCAGGCCGACGTCGAAGTGCCTCTTGACGATCTCGCAGGTCCAAAGAAAGCCGTTGAACCACCAGCCGCGGACGGCCTCGGCCGCTCGATAGGCCGTGGAGCTGG
>JBDKUU010000887.1:0-5317 GCA_039679525.1 Phycisphaerales bacterium
CGCTTCCGGTTCGACCAGGGCGAGCCCAAGGTCGTCAACGCCATGAAATTCTGGGCCCACCTCACCGACAAGGTGAGACAATGCCTGCTGGGCGGGCAACTTGACGATCTCCCCGCGATGTTCGACGCCAACTTCGACAAGCGGTGCGAGATCTACAAGATCAGCGAAGGAAACATCCGCATGGTTCAAGCCGCTCGATCGGTCGGCGCCAGCGCCAACTTCACCGGGTCCGGCGGCGCCATCGTCGGCACGTACGCAGACGAAAAGATGTTCGCCTGCCTCAAGAAGGCTCTCGACAAGCTGAGCATCAAAGTCATCAAACCCAAGATTGTCCCCGGAGTAGGAACCCTCAAGTCATGATTCGAAAGGCCGTCATTCCCGCGGCGGGATTCGGGACCCGCTTCCTGCCCGCCACGAAATCGCAGCCCAAGGAGATGCTGCCGATCGTCGATACGCCGGTCATTCAGTACGTCGTCGAAGAGGCCGTCCAGGCAGGCATCACCGACCTGCTCATGATCATCGGCAAGGGCAAGCGATCCATCGAGGAGCACTTCGACCGCAGCTTCCAGCTCGAGCGGCAGCTCGAATCGCAGGGCAAGACCGCGGAGCTCGTCGCCATGCGGCGGATTTCCGATCTGGCGGATATTCATTTCGTCTGGCAGAAAGAGATGCGAGGCCTGGGCGACGCGGTCCATTGCGCGCGTCACCACATCAACGACGAGCCTTTCGCAATCCTGCTGGGCGACACGGTGATGGACGCCGTCAAACCCGCGGCGCTGCAGTTGGTCGAGCTGTACAATCGGCTCCAGGCGCCCGTCATCCTGCTCGAAGAGGTCGAGCCCAAGAAGGTGAGCCTCTACGGAATCATCGACGGCGAGGAGGTCGAGCCCGGCGTCTATCGCATCAAAGATCTGGTCGAGAAGCCCCGGCCGGAGAAGGCGCCCTCGCGTCTGGCCATCGCCAGCCGCTACCTGCTGACGCCGGACATCATGAAATACATCGGGGAGGTCGCGCCCCGCAAAGGCAGCGAGATCGACCTGACCGAGCCGCTTCGATCGCTCGTGAGAAACCGGCCGGTCTACGGCCTCAAGCTCCAGGGCCGACGCTGTGACATCGGAAACAAGGAGGGTTTCATCAGGACGAACATCGAGTTCGCCCTCAAACGAGAGGACATGGCCGAAGACCTGCGGCGTTACATCAAGCAGTTGGCCCAGGGAATGTAGGGAGAAAACATGAAAGCAATAGTGACGGGAGCCGCAGGATTCATCGGATCGCACCTCAGCGAACGACTGCTGAACGATGGCTGGACCGTCGTGGGCGTGGACAGTTTTGACGCATTCTACGATCCCGCCATCAAGCGGCGGAACATCTCAGGCTGCTTGTCTCATCCGGGCTTCCGGCTCATCGAGGCGGACATCCGCGACAAGGCCGCCATGGAAAAAGCCGTCGAGGCGGACACCGACGTGATCGTTCATCTGGCCGCGCGGGCCGGCGTCAGGCCATCCATCGCGGAGCCCGCGCTCTATACCGATGTCAACATCAACGGCACCGTCACGCTGCTGGAGGCCGCCCGCGAGCGAAACGTCCCGCGGTTCGTGTTCGCGTCCAGCTCCAGTGTCTACGGCAACAATCGGAAGGTCCCCTTCTCCGAGGACGACAACGTGGACTTTCCCATCTCGCCGTACGCCGCGACGAAGAAGGCCGGTGAGCTGATCTGTCACACGTATCACCATCTGCACGGCCTGGCGATCAACTGCCTGCGGTTCTTCACCGTCTACGGCCCCCGCCAGCGGCCGGACCTCGCCATCCACAAGTTCGCCAAACTGATCGAGGACGGCAAGCCCATCCCCATCTACGGCGACGGCACCATGATGCGGGACTTCACCTATATCGAGGACATTCTCAACGGCATCGTCGCCGCGATCGACCATTGCTCCGGCTACGAGATCTACAACCTCGGCGAGTCGGAGCCGATCAGCGTCAACGACCTCATCGCGGAAATCGAGCACGCGCTGGGCAAGAAGGCGATTCGCCAGTATCTCCCGCTTCAGCCGGGCGACGTCGACCGCACCTACGCCGATGTCGCGAAGGCCGAATCCCATCTCGGCTACAAGCCCTCGACCGACATCCGGACGGGCCTGGCCCATTTCGTCGACTGGTTCCGCCAAGAGGCGAACGCGAGGTAGCGAACTCGTCTTCCTTCGCTCGAAATACGCTTGAAAGCCCTGCGTCGCCACTGTAGCATCGAAAGGAGTGTTCGAGATGACTGCAAAGGACGCCCACGGACGTATGAGTTCGCGTGGGTTGGTTCGTTCTTCCCTGCGAGGTGGCTTGTGCAAGACCCCATGATAGAATCGAATCCGCAGATCATGATGGGAAAACCTGTTGTCAAGGGCACACGGGTCACGGTCGAGCTAATCCTGGAGAAACTCGGCGCCGGCGAGACGATCGAGCAGATCCTGGAAGCCCATCCCCGCTTGACGCGGGAGGGAATCCTGGCGGCAATTCGATACGGCGTCGAAGTCCTGCGCAACGATGACGTCTATCCTCTGCCGAAGGTTGCGGGATGAACATCCTTGCGGACGAGAGTGTTGATGGTCCCATCGTGGCGAGACTACGACGAGACGGCCATCGAGTGGAATTTGTCGCGGAGATGTCGCCCGGCATCTCTGATGACGAGGTCCTGAATTACGCGAACAGTCGACAGGCGTTGCTCATGACGACTGACAAGGATTTCGGCGAACTCGTGTTTCGATTGCGCAGAGCGTCATTTGGAGTTGTTCTGATTCGATTGGCAGGCCTCTCGCCCACATCCAAGGCCCATCTGGTGTCCGAGACGCTCGGCAGCCATGCCGAGAAAATGGCAGATTCCTTCACCGTCATTTCCAGCGGCGCGGTGCGCATTCGTCATCGAGAGTAGCCCGGTTTGAGAATGTCGCGGCCGTCCCCTGCCGGCCGGGCACACCAGCGCACGCACGCTTTCTGCGATCCAAAGGCCTATGACATACGTATCTACATCAATGGGATAACCACCAGTATTGTATTGTGCTCATCGTTGTGGTATACTTTGGTTATGGAACTGAGCCAGAACATTTTGGCCACTTGGACCTGCGGGCAGGAGGATGACTATGAACCTCCTCCTGGCGATGATCCTTTACTTAGCCGTCGGCTGCGGCGAGTGGTATCTGGCCTTGCGGCGTACCTTAGCGTGCGCCCGCGGCGAGAAGACCCTGCTCGTCTGCATTGTCTTTATCGAAAATCTCTTGGGGTTGTGGGTGTTGTCGAGTTTTATCCGGACTAACAACTGGCTCCTGGCGTTCAGCTATTCCGCCGGGGCCTCGGCCGGAGCCCTCCTGATTGCGATGAGAAGCGAGAAGCCCCCCGCCGGGAACGCACATCCGTCCGCTCATTGATCGTCGCGACGTCGAAATTATCCCATCGCTCATTCTATGAGGATCCGCGCCCGCAGGCCCA
Organism: Phycisphaerales bacterium; assembly: GCA_039679525.1. Taxonomy (GTDB): domain Bacteria; phylum Planctomycetota; class Phycisphaerae; order Sedimentisphaerales; family Anaerobacaceae; genus PLanc-01. Next base: position 3,475 of record JBDKUU010000887.1, read on the forward strand.
CGATGAACGCGTCGGCGGAATCGGACCGGCCGCCGGGGTCGGTCACGTATTGAATATCCGGACTGACGCTCGCCCATCGCGACAACGTGACGCTGTAATAGACCTCTATGACCTGCTCCGATCCTCCGAGCCCCGCCAGGCTGTCCGATCCGGCGAATGTCCCGCGAGCGAAGCCGATCCCCAGAACATCCTCGTCCCTCAGTTCGATCAACCCTCGATACTGAAGCCCCACGCTCCAGAAGCAATCGAGCGGCGCCGCGTCGCCGTCGGCCCATCCCCAGCGGGCGAAGAGACCCAGGCCCTGCCCATCGCTCGGATCGTCGTTCTCATGAAGGACCTCGCGGGCGGCGCTGACGTATGCGCCGGTCATTTCGTCCTGGGAAGGGAGATCGCCGCCGCCGGTCCACCAGGCGCCGGCATGGTACTCCCCGGCCCAGAGCCGCTTACCCGCTTGAGTCGCCGGTAGAAAGCTCGCCTGGGCGATGAAAAAGAACCCCTCGTCGTCGGACGCCCACGTGGCCGTCTCGTCGAGGTCCGCATCGCCGCTCTGGACGGCCCCCGCCGCCGCGAACTGCCAGGAGTCCCAGGGCTTGACGACCCCGGACATCGCCAGGGTATAGGCCGGGAAGGGAATCGTCGGATTGTTGACCAGGGCCCCGTTGAGGAACTGGCTGTGTTCGTCGTTGGCGTAGGCGTTCAGGTCGAAAGCCGAGATTACGTCGCGATACTCGATGCCCGCGGACAGATCCGCCTTGCCGATCTGCACGAACAGCCGATCGCCGGCGAATGACCGCAGAAACCACAGTTCTGAGACATCGATCCACTCCCCGCCAATCGCATCGGCGTTAACGCCAAAGCCACTCCCAACCGCTGACGGATCGATGCCGCCGTCGCGAGGCCAGCCGCCCTCCAGGAGCAGGTATACCGTCGAATCCGACCATCCCAGGATCCTCTCCAGATCGGCGGACGCCTCCACGTCGTAGCTGCCGGCGTAGCGACCCGATCGCGATTCGGTGCTCAGACCGCCGTGCGCGTTCTGCTGATAGACCTGCGTCAGACCCGCCCCCCAGGTGACCCCGGTTCCGAAGAGCTGCTCGATTCCGTGGGGAGCACGCGTGCTGTGCGCGGTCCCACGCAGGGTCTCCGAGTGCTCCGGCTCATAGTCGGCGTGGCACACGACGCCAACGATCAGGGAAGTGAACGCAAAAAACAGCACCGCCGCGGACCGCACGTATGCCCCTCCAATTCTCCTGCCCCGCATGGGGCGTTCACTTCACAGTCATTCAACGGGACACGACGCCGGCCGGCCATGCCCCAACTCGCATTATAACAAGACCCGTCCCATCTGGAACACGGCCAGCGTAATCACGTAAGCCAGCGCCGTCAATCCGAGGAACTGGAAGGCCGCCCATCGCCAGGAGTTGGTTTCCTGTCGGGTCATCGCGACCGTGGCGACGCAAGGCGCGGCGATCAGGGAGAACAGCATGATGCAGAACCCCGCCAACGGCGTGTAGTGAGCCTGGAGCTTCTCCCGCAGCGCATCGCCGTGATCGTCGGCGTGGGTCGCATAGACGATGCCCAGTTGCGAAACGAACACCTCTTTGGCGGCCACAGACCCAACCAGAGCGGTGCCAATCCGCCAATCGAATCCCAACGGCCGGATCGCGGGCTCGATGAAGTGGCCCACCCGTCCGATGACGGAGTTCTCCAAAGCGACCTCATGGGCCTGCTCGCGATCCAGGCCCGCCAGCCGCTCCGGAGCGGGCTTTGGAAAACTGGCCAAAACCCATAGGACAATGGAGATTCCCAGGATCACGGTGCCCGCCTTCTTGAGGAACATCCA
>JBDKUU010000888.1:0-6818 GCA_039679525.1 Phycisphaerales bacterium
CGTGCTCATCAGCTCGTCGCTGGGAACGGGAAACTCCGGCTCGGTCCTCTCCAGGACCAGGTCCAGACCCTTCTCTTTGGCGATGGCCTGGGTCGCCCTGGAGAACGCCTGGTACAAATCCTCAAGCCACTTCTTGTCGTCCAGCACCGATTGCTGCTTGAGAAATTCCTGCTGGCTCTGCAGCTTGGCCCGCTTCTCGATGACGGTCTGCAACTGCTGCTTGTAGTCGGGGGTGCCCTGCTTGAGGGTCTTGAGCTCGGCCTCTTCGCCGTCGACCGATTTCTTCAGATCCTCCAACTGCGATCTGGCCTGAACCTGCCGGCTCATCGCCTGGGCGCTGTACTGTTTGTGCTTGACAGAGGCCTTGAACACCTCGCGCATGCTCACAACGCCGATCTTGGGCGTCGGACCCGTCGCCGGGGCGGCCGCACGACCTCGTTCCATAACCGCCAGGGACATCAACATGCAAACCACGAAAACGCCGGCCGCAATCTTGCTGTTCATACGAACCCTTTCTTGTATCTTCCAAGGTCAAATCTTGCTGGACAGGACCTGTCCAATCGTTAGAACATTCCGCCGCCGGAGAAGCTGAAGATCTGCGTCTCGTCGTCGTCGTCCTTCAGCAGCGGAGCCGCAATTTCGAATCGAATCGGCGTATTGCCGAAAATCTGCGGGACTTTGATCTCCAGGCCCGTGCCGACCGACAGACGGTAACTGCCGGTGTCGACCGTGCCGCTGTCGACGAACAGCAGCAGACCGAAGTTGTCGCCCACCAGCGGGATCGTGGCTTCCGTCCCCGCCAGGAAGACCCAATCGCTTCCGATCGGGTCCTTCCGCTCGGGATTGGGCACGTTGGTCTGTAAGCCGCGGGTGCTCACGCCGCGATACTCGAAGCCGCGAATCCCGTAGCGGCTGGTGCCGCCGGCGTAGAACTTCTCGAACGGCGGCGCGTCGCCCACCATTGTGCCGCCCAGCAGCTTGGCCGCCAGAATGGTCTTTCGGCCCAGGACATCCTCGTGCAAAGTGAGATAGTGAACGTAGCTGCCTTCGAGAATCCCGAAGGCGTCGTCGCCGGTCACCTGCTCGTAGGAGCCGCTGATGTTGTCTCCCTTGCTGGGATCGTACAGATCGTCCACGCCGCTGTAGCCCACGCCGAAGCGCACGCCGTACAGTTGGTTGTCGCCGTGAACCTTGCGGATCTCCTGGGGGGCGTCGAAATCCACATCGTCGACCCCGACGTTCTCCGCCCGGAACCCGATGCTCCTTCGCCACTGCTCGCTGAGACGCTCCTCGAACCCGAAGGCGCCCTTGAGCCGCGACTCGTCGTAGCTCTCGCGGAACCGCTTCCAGCTCTGGCCCAGGGCGTTGAACGTGATCGGCTCGTCCCGCCAGTACGGGTCCACGAAGCTCACGGAGTACTGGCTGTACCGCGTGCCGGGCTCCAGCCGGACGCTGAACCGCTCGCCGGCCCCGCGGAAGGTCCGCCAGGGCGTGAACCATTCGCCGAAGCTGTCGGGCAGGTCCGTGATGTCGAAGTTCTGCTGCTGATAGATGATCTGGGCCATCACGCCGTTGTCGCTGCTGAAGCCGATGCCGGGGCGGATCATCCCGGTCATGCCCTCTTCGAGGTCCACGCGAACGTCCTTGGTGTTGGGGTCCCCGCTCTCCGGCGCGACCGGCCGGATCATCACCTGGTCGGCCCCGGCCGCCCGCTGCGAGTACTTCTCGAGCTTCCCGTTGCCCTCTTTCGGAGCGATCTTGCCGTCGTAGAGCTCGCCCGGCGTGAAATCGTATTCATCCAGGACCCGGCGGACCACTTTGTCCTTGGTGGTTTCGTTTCCCTGAATGTCGATGCGACCAATCCGGAACTGCCGCCCCTCCTTGATCTCGATCGTCATGTTCACCAGGTTCTCGTCCACCTCGGGGGTGAACTTCACGGTCTGGCGCACCTCGGCGTCCACATACCCGATCTCCCGGTACCGCTGCTCGATCTTGCGGGCGTCCCGGTCGGCCTCGGCTTTGCGGTAGACCTTGCCTTCGCGCGACTCGAGGTTCTCCCGCAACTGCTCGTCGGTGAAACGGGTATTGCCGGCGAAGACGATCCGGGCGACGTAATAGAGAGGGCCCTCTTCGATGACGAACACCACGTCCATCTTCTCGCCGTCCGCGGAGAGCTCGGTGTGGGCGTCGATCTTGTAGTTGAGATACCCCTGGCCGTAGTAGAACTCGCGAAGCCGGTCGAGGTCCGCGTCGAGCGCCTCCTCGGTGAAGTAGAACGGCCAGAGCAGCCACTTCTTCTCTTTGATCTTGATGACCTGCCGGAGCGTCCCGGCCCCGAACGCCTCGTTGCCTTCGAAGCCGATCGTGCCGATCTGGACCCGGGGCCCCTCCTCGATCCGATAGAGCAGATGTCCCTCGGCGAGCTTGTCCCGGTCCAGCGTGACCTTGACGGACGGGTAGCCGACCTTGCGGTAGACCTCCGCAATGGTCATCCGCCCGCCTTCGGCCAGGAACGGGTCCAGCCGATCGCCGAGCTCGAAGCCCAGCCGCTCGCGAAGGACGTGGCCCTTGAACTTCACGTTGCCTTCGAACTCGATCGACTTGATGATCTCCGGAGCCTGCGGATTCTTGATTGTTGATTGTTGATTTGGATCCGCCGTCTGGGCGGCGCTGCCCGCGCCGACAGACCCGACCAGGCACAACACAACGAGAATGAAGGTAGCATCCTGCATTTCAATCATCCATCATCAATCAACAATCATCGGTCAAAACGGCACCGTTTCCTGCCCGATCTGCGACATGTTCTCAAATCGAGTGCACTTCTCGCGGAACGTCAGCTTGACGGTGCCGGTGGGCCCGTTTCGCTGCTTGGCGATGATCACCTCGGCGGTGTTGTCGTTCTCGTAGCCCTCTTCGCCGCGATGGTAGTAGTCCTCGCGGTGCAGAAGCATCACGACGTCCGCGTCCTGCTCGATCGAGCCCGATTCCCTCAGGTCGCTCATGCGCGGACGGTGGTCTTCCCGGCCCTCCGCCGCACGGTTCAACTGGCTCAGCACGATGACCGGCGCGTCCATCTCGCGGGCCAGCGACTTGAGATACCGCGAGATCACGGAGATTTCCTGCTGGCGAGACTCGATCCGGGACGACCCGACGTTCATCAGTTGAAGGTAGTCCACGACGATGCAGCGGATGCTGTAGGCGCTCTTGAGCCGCCGGGACTTGGCCCGCATCTCCAAGGGGCTCAGGGCCGAAGTGTCGTCGATATAGATCGGCGCCTCCGAGATCACGCCGCACGCCTCGACCAGCTTCTGGTAATGCTCGGTGCTGAGCATGCCCTTGCGGACGAGCTGCGAGTCCACGCCGCTGTAACTGCACAGGAACCGCTCGGCCAACTGCTGCTTTCCCATTTCCAGCGAGAAGATCGCGGTCGGGTGCTTCTCCACGATCCCGACGTGCTCCGCGATGTTCAATGCGAAGGCGGTGTTGTGCGTGACGATGAACTCATCCGTGATGTAGAGCCGGGAAGGATGCGTCACGGCGATACACTGCGTCGAAGCCATGCGAGTGGGCTCGATGGAGCACAGGTTCAAACGCCGCTGGCGCTGTCGCCCGGCCGCCAGGCGGGTCTTCTTGTGGGACAACTCCACGAACTGGGCGGCGTCGGGATGCTGAAGGTTGCACACGAATGCGGTCTGGCCCCGATGCTTGCTTCCGCGATACGTATAGGAGGTGGACTTGGCTGTGTAGGAGCCTGTGCCTCCCAGGGATCGCATCAGCTCCACGACGTCTTTCGCCAGACGTTCGCTCACGGTGGCGAAACGCAGGCTGCCCCACTTCTCAACCCACCCGTCGGTGTCGAGCAAGCCGCACAACAATCGCGTCCGCCCATCCCGCGAGGCGAACTTGTACGCTTGCGGGACATGCTTCTCGCACGCCGTCACCTGCCACAAACCCATAGTCTGGAGCGCGGTCTTGACCGGGTTGGGCTTCACGCCCAGAACGCCGGCCGCATGGGCCCCGCCGGCCTGGACAAGCCTGTAGTCGTACCCCCCGGCCGAACTGATCTCAAACTCGCAGCCCGCGGCTTCCTTGACGCGCGAGAGCATTTCTCGATCGGCCGTGGAGAACCGAACCGAGGAACCGCCCAAAGCGCCGTCGCCCAGCAGAAACCCGAGAAGCCATGGATCGAGCGGCAGGTCCGCGTCATCCCCGAACTCGCCTGCAAACGTGTCGATCCACAGACGATTGACATATCGTTTCCGCCCGAGCATCTCGATCAACCGTTGCGTGGACAGAACGCGAGGTTTATCCCAACCGCGGTAGTTCACCCGCCAAAGGTGCTCGGCGCAACACTCAGTGCTGCGCCCGTCGGCGAATGTGATACGGTAAACCTGCCGCCGGCCTTGCGGGTAGATGCCGGACACGAACGAGGCTTTTCCATCCACGGACGCCAGCGGCTCGCCTTCCGACAGATCGCCCATGCGCTTCCAGCCGGAAGAAGTAAGCACTTTGGCGTCGAGCGGCTGAGCTTTTCCCATACTGGGCCGGCCGGCGACGATGATCATCTCGCCCTTTTGCAGGCCGCAGGTCATGTCGTCGAGTTCGTAATAACCGGTCGAGAGCCCCGTGACGTGGGTGCCCTCGCGTTTCTCGATCGTCTCGTAGGCCTTGGTGACGAGGTCCTTCAGCGCCACGGCGGCGCTGGTGATCCGCTTATCCGTGACGGCGAAGATCCGTCGCTCCGCGGCGTCGAGCTTCTCCGAGGCGTCGCCGCTCTCGTCGTAGGCGTCGTTGAGGATCTCGGTGGCCGCGGCGATGGTCTCCCGCATGAGCATCTTCTCGCGGACGATGTCCGCGTAGTACTGCACGCTCGCGGAGGACGGGACCGTCTCGATGACCCGCTGGAGGTACTCCGCCCCGCCGACGGCGTCCAACTGGTTCTGCCGCTCGAGCTCGTTGCGGACCAGCAGTCCGTCGATCCCTTCGCCGTGGTTCTTCTCATAGAGAGACAGGATCGCGTCGAACAGCATCTGGTGCTCGCTGTGGTAGAACGCGTTCCGGTTGATCATCTCGATGACGTCGCCGATGCAGCGGGGATCGATCATCATGGAGCCCAGGACTGCCGCCTCGGCTCCCAGATCCTCCGGCATGCTTCGCATCACCAGCGACCCGTCCCCTTTGCCCCGGGACGGCTTGCCCCCTGAATCGGACCCCGACGAATACGCACCCTGTCCCCCAGTGGCAGACGCCGCCGACTTGGACGCTCTCTTGGTGGTTTTTTCCGCCACTGCAAGCCTCTTCCAACCATGCCCATGCTACCTGTCGCGCCGTGCGCAGGACACTTCCGACACAGCACAACCAAACAGTCGGGCATTGTACCGAGCGGACGGAGCCGCGTCTACAGTCCTATTCGTCCTATCGGCCCAATTCGTCCTATAAGACCTATGGGACCAATAGGACGAATAGGACAGCCGCGCCGGTTCTCAGGATTTCTTGAGCCACTGATCGAGCCAGGCGAGGACCGTCTCGTGCCACTGAATCGAATTCTGCGGCTTGAGGACCCAGTGGCTCTCGTCAGGGAAATACAGCAGCTTGCTCGGGATGCCGCGACGCTGCAAGGCGTTGAACGTCCCCAGGCCCTGGGTGTCCGGGATGCGGAAATCCTGCCCGCCGTGGACGACCAGCATCGGCGTCTTCCACCGGCCGACGAAACGGACCGGATTCTGCTCCTCGTACCCGGCGGGATTGTCCCACGGCGTGCCCATATGGTCCCATTCGGGGAACCACAGCTCGTCGGTGTCGAAGTACGCCATCCGCTCGTCGAGGTTGCCGTCGTGATTGACCAGGCAGCGGAAGCGGTCCGGCCACTGGCCCTCGATCCAGTTGATCATGTATCCGCCGTAAGAAGCGCCCAGGCCGCCGACCCGGTCGCCGTCCATCCAGGAATACCGCTCCAGCGCGGCGGCCAATCCTTTTTGCAGGTCCACGAGGGGCTTGCCGCCCCAGTCGCCTCGAATGGAATCGCAGAACGCCTGGCCGTAGCCGGTGGAGCCGTGGAAATCCACCATCACCACCGCGTAACCGGCCCCGGCATAGGCCTGGGGGTTCCATCGATAGTGAAAGATGTTGCCGAACGAGCCCTGCGGCCCGCCGTGGATCAGGAACGCCACCGGGTATTTCTTGGCCGGATCGAAATCCGCCGGCTTGACCACGTAGGCGAAGACCGTCTCGTCGTTCCAGCCGAGGAAGCTGAACTGCTCGTAATCGCCCATGCGGGCGGCCGCGACCTTTGCTGCGTTGATGTTCGTGAGCTGGTCTGCGCCGGCGTCTTCGCCTCGTTCCGACTGCCGTTGCCACCCGGTCAGCGAGACGCTGTACAGTTCGGCCGGGCGGGCGATCGTGCTCAAGGCGTAGACGACCCGGTCGCCCGCGACGTCGAACTCCTGGACAGTGCCCATCTTGACCAGCGTTCGGGCCTTGCCGTCCTTGACATCGATGATGAACAGCGAGTCTTGTCCCGTGTTCTCCGCGAGGGCAAGGATCTGCGCGCCGTCGGACGACCAAGCAATCGATGACGCGCTGCGGTCCCACTCCTCATTGAGCGTCCGCTTGCGGCCGCCGGGCCACTCCTGCAGCGTGATGCGGAACTGGTCCGCTTCGTAGCCGGGCCGAGACATCGCCAGATAGGCCAGCGTCTTGCCGTCGGGCGAGAAGGCCGGGTAGCTGTCCCAGGCCTTATTGTCTTCGGTGAGGCATCGCGGCTTCTGAGAGCCGTCGAGTGGCGCGTAGTACAGGTCGAAATTCGTGGACCAGGGCTC
>JBDKUU010000889.1:0-5123 GCA_039679525.1 Phycisphaerales bacterium
TTGACGGTTCGCAGATGTAGGGTGTGCCGTGCACACCATGACTCTGGGAATCGGTGTGCACGGCACACCCTACGAACTGACAACTGGGAACTGACAACTGGAGTTCTGCGATGACGACCTTGTGGCAAGACGTTCGATACGGGTTTCGGATGGTGGCGCGGAATCCCGGCTTTGCCGCGATCGTGGTGGGGATCCTGGCGGTGGGGATCGCGGCCAACACGTCGTTGTTCAGCGTGGTCAACGCGGTGCTTCTGCGGCCGTTGCCTTACAAGGACTCGCATCGGTTGGTGAAGATCTGGGAGGAAAGCTTCCGGATGGACGAGGGCTTTCGCTCCCGGGCGTTCTTCCCCTTCCTGCGAGAGAACAACGCGGTGTTTGAGACTGTCGCCGGCTACTGGCGGAACACGTTTTACGTGGATGGAATCGAGACGCCGCACGAAGTGGGCGTGTATGAGGTCACGGCCGACTTGTTCCCCATGCTTGGCGTTCAGCCCTCGCTCGGGCGGGGCTTTCTGTCCGAAGACGAGATGCCCGCGGGCCGGCGCGTGGTGATTCTGAGCGATCGGTTCTTGCGGGAGCATATGGGCGGGGCTGCGGATGTGCTGGGCAAGGATCTCACGCTCACCTCAACGACGGCGGAGCAGAACGACAAGACGGTCCTTCATCGCGAGAACTATACGGTCGTGGGCGTCATGCCGGCAGGTTTCGATTTCCCATTCGGCAAAGCCGCACCGCTGTGGAGGCCGCTGGTTCTCTCGGAACTCACCCATGGACAATTCACCCTGCCCGTCTACCCTCTGGCTCGCCTGAAGGAGGGCGTCACCGTGCAGCAGGCGGACGCCAATCTGGGCGTGCTGGCCGGGCAGCTCCGCCAGACCGCGCCGAAGGCCAAGATCGAAGCGGGCAAAGTCGGCATCACGCGGCTGCTGGATGAGATGGTGGAAGGGCACCGCAGGATGCCCTTGCTGTTGCTCGGGGCTGCGGGATTCGTCCTGCTGATCGCCTGCGGCAACGCCGCCAACCTGGTCTTCGCCCGTGCCACGGTGCGTCAACGCGAGATGGCGATGCGCGTGGCTTTGGGCGCCTCGCGGCCGCGGATCTTGCGGCAGATGCTGACGGAGAGTCTTCTGCTGAGCCTGGGGGCCGGCGCCCTGGGGCTGCTGCTGACGTTGGCTACGGTCCAAACGCTGGTGCGTCTGTGTCCTTCGGATGTCCCTCGCCTGCAGGAGACGACCGTCGATCTGACCGTTCTCGGGTTCACGATGGTCGTTTCGGTGCTCACAGGCCTGCTCTTCGGCATGATCCCCGCGTGGCGGGCCTCCGATGTGAGCGTGGGCGAGGCCTTGAAGGAAGGGGCCGCACGGACCTCGACCGGACGTCGCTGGCGGCGACTTCACAGCGGTCTGGTCGTTTCCCAACTGGGACTGTCCGTGATTCTGCTGATCGGGGCGACCCTGCTGATTCGCAGTCTGATGGCGCTGACGAGCATAGACCTGGGTTTCCAGCCCGACCACGTGCTGGCCGTTCATATCGTCCTGCCTGAGGCGAAGTACAGCGAAGCGGGCCGGGTCGACAGTTTCTTCCGGACGCTGATGGAACGACTGCGAGGTCTGCCGGGCGTCGAATCGGTCGGCGCGCTCTACAACGGCACGGAAGTTGGCGAGGCTCTGGGCTCGATGGAGTTTTTCAACCATGACTTCACCATCGGCGGTCAGACCGATTCGGCCCAGGTTCACAGCGCCCGCTTCATGCTCGTCACGCCGGACTTCTTCGCCACGATGGGGATTCCCTTCCTTCGAGGCCAGACGGTCACGGACCAGGGCCCTGACAATGTCGTGATCGATCAGGCCTTTGCCCGGGAGTGCTTTGGAGATGCCGATCCCATCGGTCGGACGCTGCTTTTCGAGGGCTCAGGCAAATGGCCGGTGCAGGTCGCGGGCGTGGTCGACACCGTAAGGAGTCTCGATACGCCCGAGCCGGGACGAGGCGTGGTCTATGGCCGCGGAAGGCAGTTCGGCAACAGATTCGCGGTCGTGCTGGCCCGAACGACGGGGGACCCCGCGGTCCTGGCTCCGGCGGTGCGGGCCCAGGTCGCCGAACTGGAGAAGGACCAGGTGATCCAGACGATGGAGCCGCTGAGGGCGACCTTGTCCCGGATGCTGGCCCCCCGGCGTTTCGTCATGCTCCTGTTGAGCGTGTTCGCCGGCATCGCCCTGATCCTGGCGACCATCGGAGTCTACGGCCTGCTGCAGTACAGCACGACGCGGCAAACTCACGAAATCGGGATTCGCATCGCCCTGGGCGCACGCCGGGCCGACATCCTGCGGGCGGTCGTGGGACGCGGCCTGAAGCTCAGCATGATCGGCATCGTCGTGGGCGTGGCCGGCGCCGTGCTTCTGACCCGTGTGATTTCGAGCTTTCTCTACGGCGTGACGCGCACCGACCCCTTGACGTTCGTGTGCGTCTCGGCGGTCTTGGTAGGCGTTGCGTCGCTCGCCAGCTACCTCCCGGCCCGCCGGGCGGCCCGGATCGATCCAATGGCGGCGTTGCGATGCGAGTGAGAAATGAGTTCACAGTTGACATTTCGCGGTTGGCAGCATGCGGATACCGGTGAGCCAAGGGCCGACAATCGGCAACTGTCAACTGTGAACTGTGAACTGCGAACTGAGAACCGGAGTTGAGCAATGACGACCTTGTGGCAGGATATTCGATATGGGGTGCGGATGCTCGCGAAGAACCGGGGGGTCACGACTGTGGCCGTGGTCACCTTGGCGCTCGGCATCGCGGCCAATACCGTTCTCTTCAGCGCGGTCAACGATGTTCTACTCAGGCCGTTGCCGGTGGAGAAACCCGAAGGACTGCTCTGTCTCGGAGCGTCCGGCAAGCAAGACGTGTTGACGGGCTTCCCGTTCCCTGTGTACGAAGGGCTGAGCAGACAGGAGGGGATCTTCTCCGAACTGGCCGCCCAGAAGACCCGTATCCAGATGGTGGAGTGGGACATGGGAGGAGGCAGGACGTCGATTCCCGCCTCCTTGGTTTCGGGCACCTACTTTCCTCTGTTGGGTGCGCAGACGTGCCTGGGCCGCCCGATCTCCGTGCAGGACGACACGCCGGGCAAGGCGAATGTCGCGGTCATCAGCCACTCTTTCTGGCAGCGCGCCTTCGGTCGGGACTCCGAGGTCCTGGGGCGAGTGATCCGGTTGAACACCGGCTTGTTCACCATCGTCGGAGTCGCAGCGCCGGGGTTTCGCGGCATCCCGCCCTGCATTCCAACCGACGTATGGCTGCCCCTCTCCGGTTGCGAAGATCTCTACCCCGGCAGCGGGCTGCAGACGCTGCGGTCGCCGTTCACGTACGATCTGACGGTGCTGGGGCGACTGAAGGCGGGAGTCTCGGTCGAACGAGCACAGGCGCGCCTTACGGCCTTGCTGCCGAGCCTGGACCGCCCGGATGGACCTTGCGCGGGTCGTCAGATGGTCCTGACGTTTTGCGGCCGCGGCATGGCGCCGCTGCAATTGCGAGGCACTATGTGGACCCTTGCGGCGTTGTTCCACGGGATGGCCATGCTGGTGCTCACGGTGGCCTGCATCAACGTTATGCACTTGGTCCTGGCCCGCGGGCTAACCCGGCAGAAGGACACGGCGGTGCGGCTGGCCCTGGGGGCGGGCCGATGGCGGATCGTGCGACAATCTCTGACCGAGAGCCTTCTGCTCGCCTTTGCCGGCGGCATCCTGGCGATCTGGTTGGCACGCGTGGCGAACGGCGGACTGTTGGCCCTGTTGCCCCAGATGGAGTTGTCTCTGCCGCTGCGCCTCCACGTGGATTGGCGGGTGATGGTCTTCGCCTTTGGCGTCGCCTCGCTGACGGCTCTCCTCTTCGGATTGGCTCCGGCCGTCCGATTCTCGTCTCCGGATGTACAGAAGGTGCTTCAGAACGAGGCGGGCACGTCGCGGACGACGGGCCGACGCATGGAGGTCAGCGACTTGATTATCGTCGGCGAAGTGGCCATCAGCTTCTTTCTGGTTGTGGGAGGGGGACTTGCCCTGCGAAGTCTATGGAAGGCGCAGGCCGCCGACCTCGGATTCCAGACAAAGGACCGTCTGCTGGTGCCGATCCAATTGGCTTCGGCGGCGGGCGGGGACCCCGTTATCGCCTCGGAGAGCGACGCGGCCTCAAGGCGGCAGATCTATCAGGCGATCCAGGAATGCGTGCTGGCCCTCCCGGGCACGGTTTCCGCGGCCTACGTCCAGTCGCCGCCGCTGGATGGCACGATCCGCTATGATCCCGTCATGCCTCCCGCCGGGGAGATCAGCGGCGTCGCGGTGAAGGCAGGCTGTAATGGCGTCGGTTCTGGGTACTTCGCGACGATGGGCATTTCGATTCTGCAGGGAAGCGAATTCCCGAGTCAGGGTGAGCCTTCCCGACTGGCGCAATCGGTGATCGTCAATGAAACCATGGCCCGACACTATTGGCCACAGGGCGATCCGGTCGGGCGGTTGCTGGAACTCCCGGATGGGATGCTGGAGGTCCGAGCGGTCGTGCACGACAGCAGGTATTTCGATCTACATGAACTGCCTCAGGATCACTTTTACCGGTTCGCTCTGACGCAGCCCGCCGACGCCATGACGCTCGTGGTTCATTATCGCGGCAGCCGGGCGACGCTCGCAGAGGCCATCCTCGATGTGCTCCCCCGTGTGGATTCGCGAGTTCACCTGCGAGAGATGTGCAGCTTCGCGGAACTGCTCCGGACACAACTGATGCCCCAGGTGGTTGGCTTGTGGTTACTGGGCGGAGCCGGCGTAACAGGCTTGCTGATTGTCGCAGTCGGGCTGTACGGCGTTCTGAGCCACCTGTCGCAACAACGCACGCGCGAGGTGGGGATCCGGATGGCCTTGGGCGCGCTGCGCCGCGACATGCTCTGGTTGCTCGTGGCCGCGGGACTGCGTTGGGTGTCGGTGGGCGTGTTGTTGGGATTGGGATTGGCCTGGGCTTTCACTCGCTTTCTCTCGCGGATGCTCTACGGTGTCGGGTCGATGGACGTGGCGACGCTTCTGGTCGCATCGATTCTGGTGATCGCAGTGGGCATCCTGGCTTGCGTCCTTCCGGCCTGCAAGGCCACCAGA
>JBDKUU010000890.1:0-4934 GCA_039679525.1 Phycisphaerales bacterium
TCGTGTGGCATCAGGCCGTTGATAATCGGATCAAGCCACCGATCATTCCCGGTACGCTCTGCGATGCCTGCGAACGCAAGTGCGTGAGAAAAGACCGCGAGCATTTCATCAACGAATCGAAACGGCAGGGCATAGAGTTAAAAGGAAAATTGGCAGAAGAATTAAAGCCTTGCTGGCAATGATGCCCGACCACCGCAAGCGACGATAGGGGGAACATGGACGACGGACGCCATGTAGGAAGACCTGAAATCCTGGATTTCCTGTATGCACAATACCGCGTCACCTCATGGCGAACAGTCCGACGGTGGAAAAAATACAGTGCATTTCCGATACGTTATACGCACACCGGTATCCCCTACCTGTTAGAGCATGAGGCCGTCGAGTGGGCCGCCGAGTATGAGCAATGTGTATGTGACATCGAAAACGCCAGAAATAATAAATTTATAAATGGCCGCCGTTTGTCCACTGCACCGGATAAAAAATAGCCAGTATCATCAGTCCCAGAAATGGGACAGCTCACACCAGAACAGGCCGCACAAATCACCCAGCGCGTCCAGTGCAAGACCGAGGCGCGTTTTCGGCGTGCATTCTCCGACAAAAAACTAATCGACAAAGCGAAAGAGCTATTCGACGCGAAGAAGACCGTTTCCTGCGTTGGCGGAAAGGACGCGGGCGCGGGTACGGTCGACTTCGTGGACGTTCCGGATTACCGCGTGCAGCTCGACACGATGAAGTTCATTGCCGAAGTCAGCGGGCGGATCAAGAAAAAAGTGGACATGAATCACACCGGGGCCGTGAAGGTCGAGGTTGTCAGGTTTGCCGATGACGATCCAGATCCCAAATAACTGGCGGCCGAGGCCGGATCAGATGCCGCTGTGGAGCTACCTGGAGCGCGGCGGGACGCGAGCCGTGGAGGTGGCCCATCGGCGCTGGGGGAAAGACGACGTGGCTCTGCACTACACGGCCACGCGCATGATGCAGCGGCCCGGCAACTATTGGCACATGCTCCCCGCGTACTCTCAGGCCCGCAAGGTCGTGTGGGGGGCCGTCAACCCGAGGACAGGGAAAAAACGCATTGACGAGGCGTTTCCGCGCGAGATCCGGGCAAACACCCGCGAGCAGGAAATGTTGATCGAGACGAAAACCGGGGCCACCTGGCAGCTCGTGGGCTCTGACAATTACGACAGCCTCGTGGGCTCTCCTCCGCTCGGGATCGTGTTCAGCGAGTGGGCGATTGCCAACCCGATGGCCTGGGCCTATCTATCCCCCATCCTGGAGGAAAACGGCGGCTGGGCGCTGTTTATCTACACCTCACGCGGCAACAACCACGGCAAAACCATGTATCAGCACGCCCGCAACACCGACGGCTGGTTTGCCCAGCTCCTCACGGCGGAGCAGACGCCGGTATTCTCGCAGCCGCAACTAGAGACCATCCTCCGCGACTACATGGAGATTTTCGGGCCTGAGCAGGGCGAGGCGCTGTTCAACCAGGAATATCTGTGCAGCTTTGAGGGCGCGCAGTACGGGGCCTACTACGCAAAACAGATGGCCGCAGCCCGCAAGGATGTCCGGATCACGGCAGTCCCGCACGCCACGGGCCACGAGGTTCATACCGCATGGGATCTCGGGGTCGATGATTCCATGACCATTTGGTTTTTCCAGCAGGTCGGGCGGGAGTATCGGTTCATAGACTACTACGAGGCCAGCGGCTACGGCCTGGAGCATTACGCCAAGGTCCTGAAAGACAAACCCTACGTCTACGGCAATCACTACATGCCCCACGATGCAGAGCAACGGGAGATGACCAACTCGGAGATTGCCCGCAGCCGGCGCGAGGTGGCCGAGGATCTAGGCATCCGGCCCGTGGTCGTCGTATCCCGCGTCAAAAACATCGAGACGCTGATCCAGGTCCACATCCCAGCCGTCCGCAATGTGATTGCCCAATGCTGGTTTGACGAGCGGCGCTGTTCGCAGGGCATCATGGCCCTGGAGAGCTACCAGGCAGAATACGACGAAGAGAAGAAAAAGCTCAAAAACCGGCCCCTGCACAACTGGTGTTCGCACGGGGCCGATGCGTTCCGGACATTCGCGGTCGGCTATCAACCAATCGAGAAAATAGAGCAGGCAGAAAAGCGCCGCGCCTATTACGAGGGCTCGGCGGGTACGGCATGGATGGGAAATTAAACACGGGGGCACGACAATGAGAAAAATTTTGTACGCGAGTCTGACGGTATGGCTGGTGCTGATGCTGGCGACTCAGTCCTGGGCGGCAAGCTCGGCCACGATGACCATTGACACCTCCGTCGATGGCATCCGGATCGTGACGATTGGGTGGACGGCCCACACCGACGGGACGTTTACGAGCGTCTCAACGGACTCATACACGCACCAGGGCCGGACCATTACGCAGTGGATCAAGGGGTATTACCTCTACTTGGCCGAGACGGACCCCGGCGGGACGCAGCCAACGGACAATTACGACATCACATTGAGCGATGCAAACGCCGTTGACCTGTTCGGCGGGCTCCTGGCCAACCGCGACGAGGCGACAACGGAGCTTGTCAACGTCGGCAACGCAACCCACGGATTCCCCGTCGTGCGCGGACCCCTGACGCTGGCGATCTCAGGCAACTCCGTCAACACCGCAAACGGAACCATCATCCTCGTTTTCGTGAAGTAGTGAGGTGATCCATGAGAAAAACACTGGCCCCCATCCTGACCGTTATCTTCCTCCTGGCGTTCACGTCGAACGGCTGGTGCCCCCCGCCGTCGCTGATCGGAGGGGACGCGAAGAAATTGCAGGGCCGCTCTATTGACTCGACGGCCCCTACCGATACCTATGTCCTGACCTGGGACGCTGCATCGAGCACGTGGAAGCCAGCCGCAGCTCCCGGAGCCGGGACAGGCGCGCCGACTGACGCGGAATACGTCACGTTTGGGAGCAACGGTACCCTCTCTGCGGAGCGCGTGTTGACAGAGGGAACAGGGATCGACCTGTCAACCGCTGTTGCCGGACAACTCGGCATCGGGTTCAACAGCACGGAGATCGGCACGACTACATGGGGTAGCGGCGGCGCTAATTACGTCTGGACGTTCAACACGACGGGCACGGACACGGCCCTCACGGTCAGCAACTCCTCGTTTGACGTCACAAGCGGCACGCTCAAGCAGGGCGGCACAAAGGTTGTGCTCGGGACCACGACGCCCACGGACAACACGATTCCCCGATGGGACGGCACGGGCGGACAGCAGTTGCAAAATTCGTCGCTTGTGATTGACGACAGCAACAACCTGACGGGCGTTGCGGCCCTCACGACTTCCGGGGCGATCAACAAGGTCACGATCACGCCTCCGGCGACGGGGTCCACCCTGACTATCGTTGACGGCGGCACCCTGGCCACGGCGGGGGCCTACTCGATCACCCTGACGGCGACCGGGGCGACAAACGTAACGCTTCCCACCACGGGCACTCTGGCCACCACGGCGGCGACTCAGCCCGTGGACGCGACTCTTACGGCCCTGGCCGGCATTGACACGGCCGATGTCTCGATCATCGAGATGACCGGCTCGGACGCCTTCGGGAAAGTGACGAGCGGCGGCAACAACTACATCCTCGGGAGCAATTCAGGAAACACGGCCCTTGAGTTCAAGACCCCGGCGAACGTGCTTTCGCAGATCGGGGCGCAGCCTCTCGACGGTGATCTGACGGCAATCGCGGCGCTCACCGTTGCTCGCGGCTCCCTCATCACCGGGCAGGGTGGCACCCCGGCCTGGGCGGCTCTGGCCATCGGGACAACCGGGAAATACCTCCGCAGCGACGGGACGGATGCAGCCTGGGCCACTATCGCGGCAGGCGATCTCCCCACCAACTCGGACAGTTCAGCGGGCACGGTTGCCAGCGGATCGGGCCAGAACGCGAAGGTCTGGAAGACGGACGCAAGCGGAGTGCCCGGCTGGCGAGACGATGCCACGGGCGGCTCCCCCACGTTTGACCTCGTCGCCTCGGGAACGAACACTTCGGCGGCTATGGTGCTCGGGACCGGATCGAGCCTCGCCGTCACGGCGGGCACGTTCAAGATCCTCGAAACGGGCGGCTCCCCGACCTACTACCACGTCATCACGGGCAGCGACATTGCGGGCGGGGCCGATGTCAATATCGCCCTGCCGATTGCCTCCGGCACGCTGGCCCTGACAACGGGCAACGTGGCCACGGCTACGGCCCTTGCGTCTGATCCATCGGATTGCAGCGCGAATCAGTTTGCGACGACCATCGCGGCAAATGGCAATCTGACGTGTGCTCAACCCGCCGTTGCAAACCTCAGCGACACCAAGACGGGAAGCGGAAACCTCGTCCTGGCCACCTCTCCGGCGTTCAGCACGGCGATCTCGGCGGCGTCGGCTGGCGGGGCGACGGTCGGCACGGCGCTTCTGCCGTTCTCGTCCATGTTCATCGGGGACGCGGCGACCAACAACATCCAGATCACCGGCACGGCGGCGTCGGCAAAGGTCATCACCCTTCCCGGACAGACCGGGACCGTGACGGTGGCTCCCACGACGACCACGGCGGGGCAAGTGCTGATCGGCACCACCACGGCAGGCCTCGGGGCCTGGTCTACGGGCGCTCTCACCCTCGGGACCGCCCTGACGACGCAGACGGGCGCGATCACCCTGACCGGGCAGGCCGGCGGGTCTAGTGTGACCCTTCCTGCCTCGGGCACGCTTTTGGCCAACGCCCTGACCTCGGCCTATGTCTTCGTTGGCAACGGTTCGAATGTGGCGACCGGGGTGGCCATCTCTGGCGACATCACGATCGACAATACCGGCGTGACCGCCATCGGGGCCGATAAGGTCAAGGACACGATGGTCGATTGGGGCACCGGGGCAGGACAGGTGAGCCTCGACGACGTCCCCGATGGGTCGAGCTATCAGAAGGT
>JBDKUU010000891.1:0-6148 GCA_039679525.1 Phycisphaerales bacterium
TTGCCCTGCTCGCGGGCCTTTTCGAGGACGACCCGATTGACTTGGAACTCGTCGTCCGGCGTTTTTACGAAGGCTGTCGGGATCGCCTCCGGCATCGGCGAGGGCCAGAGCGTCAGACGCTTGGGACCCCAGTTGTTGTGGTTCTTCAGAAGGTTTTCGTGCCAGCCGTGGCCGGGGAGTTCCCAGAGGCCCGCGAAGCCGTCGGAGCCGTAGTGGAATGGGGCTTCGATCAGAGCCGGCATCGAGCAGTCGGGGCCCCAGAGAAAGCTGCTGACGTACTGGTAGCCCGCTTCGTGGGCGAGGGTCAGAACGTCCGCTGCGCCCCTGAGGGCGTTGTCGAAGCCGACCGCGGGACGCAGGCCCACGCACGGCCGCTCGAAGACTTGCTCGATGAGCGCCTTGCCTTTGAATATCTCCTCGCGTTTCTCCTCGGGCGAGACAGCCCGGCCGCACATCGCGTTGTCACGGAGCAGCTTGTGACTCCAGGTGTGCGAGGCGACTTCGAAGAGCGGGTCGGACAGGAGGGCCTTGTACTCGGCGGCGTTGGCTTCGAGCGTGCGGCCGACAAGGAAAAACGTCGCGGGCATTTCGAGCCGCTTGTGGACCTCCACGATCTTTCGGCACGCGGCCAGGCAGTTCGGCGACTCCGTGTCGTAGGCGGCGATGTACAGGGTCCGCGAAGGCGAATCCTGCGAGGCCCCCACTCGATTCCGTGACACGCCCGCCGCGGCCGCCAATCCCAGCGCCGCCCCCATCAGCTCTCGTCGTGAAACGTGGCTCATGCTTCTTCCCCTTTCATATAGAGACGGTGGGCGAAGCCCACCCTGCTACGCCGGTCAGTCTAACCTTGTGAGTGGGTGCCATGGCTACGCCTCGTAGCCGTGTCTTGCCGCGATGCGTGATAGCATGCTTACGCGAGCGTAAGCATGGCGCCCAAATCGGATGCCGAATCGAGACGGCTCACCCTTTGAGCGTAGCCGGCGTAAGAGACGGTGGGGCAAGCCCCACCCTACCGCTAACGCCCTTTCGGCTGCTCCGTTCTGACGGCCGGCCTCGCATCATCACTCCTCTACAGTGTCGATCCCCTGTAGAGCGGCGAGCCTCGATGCGGCGGCTTCGCGAATCGCGGGATCCGAGTCCTGACGAGCTATGGTATCGAGAACGGACGGGTTCTTCAATTTCTCGATGGCGGCGATGCGGGCGTTGATGTTCCGGCCGGACCCGGCCAGCGAGGCCAGGAGCGTCGGGTCCGCCAGCTTCTCGATCGCAGCGATCTGGACCCGGCTGTTCGGCGAATCGGCGGCCACGACGGCAAGCGACTTGGGATCGGTCAAACCCGCCACGGCCATCAGACACACGGGTTCGGCCTCGTCGCGGACCGCGATGGCCGCGAGCTGGGTCTGGTCGCTCAGACGCTCGACCGCCTCCGCCCGATGGAGCCAGTCCCGAGAGCGCAGGCCGGGTTTGCAGCCAAGGCACGCCAGAAGCCCCAGCACCAGGAGACATCGAAGCGTCGCACGCGTCGATCCGACCGGGTGAGCGTCCATCATGCGATCCCGCCTTCCATGAAAAGGAACATGGCTACGCCCGCGAAGGGGTAGCCATGACATGTGTCGATTGACCGCGGTCCTCGGCCCTCCGTCGTCCGTCCTCCAACTGCGAGTCAGGGGCCGCGAGCCACGGGTCACCAGCGACGATTTCAGTCCTCGCCGGCCCCTTGGCGGGTCATGGCGATCGTGCCGGTGCGGGCGACGCTCTTGATGCCGTAGGGCTTGCAGACGTCGAGGAAAGCCTCCATCTTGGTCTCGGGTCCGCTGACCTCGACCATGAGGGTCCTGGGGCTGATGTCGACGACGTGGCCGCGGAACATCTCGATGAGCGTGGAGACCTCGGGCCGCTTCTCCGGCGGGACCGCGATCGTGACGAGCATCAGGTCGCGGGCGACAACGGGCTTGTCGACGAAGTCCTGGACCTTGACGACCGGGACGATGCGGGCGAGCTGCTTGCGGACCTGCTCGACGATGCGGTCGTCGCCGATGACGACGAT
The DNA here is from genome assembly GCA_039679525.1 of Phycisphaerales bacterium. Taxonomy (GTDB): domain Bacteria; phylum Planctomycetota; class Phycisphaerae; order Sedimentisphaerales; family Anaerobacaceae; genus PLanc-01. Next base: position 2,048 of record JBDKUU010000891.1, read on the forward strand.
GGTCATGCGGCTGAGCTTGGGGTCTTCGGTGCGGCCGACGACCAGCGAATCGATGTTGAAGCCGCGGGCGGCGAACATCCCCGCAACGTGAGCCAAAACGCCCGGCTTGTTCTCGACCAGGGCACTGATGATGTGTTTCATATTACCCTCGTATTGATTAAGGATTATTGATGAGGGATGATTGGCGACCCAGGGCACAGCGAAATGCGGGAGGCCGGCCAACCATCCATGATCCATCATCAATAGTCAATGACTACGCCATGCTCTCCAGCATCGTCAGACCGTCCATTTCACTGAGGCTCTTGCCGGCAGGCACCATGGGCCAGACATTTTCGAGTTTCTCTACCCTGAAATCTACGACACAGGGCCGCCTCTCGGCAAGCATTTGAGCGATAGCCTTCGGCACGTCTTCTTTGTGGTCTACCGTGAGACCAACCGCTCCAAGAGCCCGAGCGACCTCGGCGTAGTTCGGATTCTTCAGATAACTGCACGAGTACCTCTGGCCGTAGAAGAGTTCCTGCCACTGGCGGACCATGCCCATGTACCCGTTGTTGAAAATGCAGACCTTGATCGGCAGCTCGTTCTGCACGGCGGTAGCCAGCTCGGTCATCGTCATGTTGAAGCTGTGGTCGCCGTCGAAGTCGATCACGGTCGCGTCGGGCCGGGCGATCTGGGCTCCGATCGCTGCGGGCAGGCCGAAGCCCATCGTGCCCAGGCCGCCGGAGCTGATGAACTGCCGCGGCCGGACGAACTTGTAGAACTGGGCGGACCACATCTGGTGCTGGCCGACGCCGGTGGCGATGATCGCTTCGCCCTTGGTCTGCTTGCAGACCTCCTCGATGATGTACTGCGGCTTGATGTTCGGCGACTTCGCGTCGAACCGGAACGGGTACTTCTTCTTCCAATCCGCGATCTTCTTGAACCACGCCTCCCGCGGCCGATACTCGACCTCCTTGATCAGCTCGGCCAGGATGTGCCCGGCGTCGCCGACGACCGGGATGTCGACGTGGACGTTCTTGGAGATGCTGGCCGGGTCGATGTCGATGTGCACGATCTTGGCGTGCGGGGCGAAGGTCGCGATCTTGCCGGTGACGCGGTCGTCAAATCGGGCCCCCACCGCGATCAGCAGATCGGCCTCCTGGACCGCGTAGTTGGCGTAGGCCGAGCCGTGCATGCCGAGCATGTCGAGCGATTCCGCCTTTCGCTGGTCGTAGCTGCCCAGGCCCAGCAGGGTCATCGTCACGGGCAAATGGGCCTTTTCCGCCAGCGCGCGGAGCTCCTCGGCCGCGTTGGCGATGATGACGCCGCCGCCGACGTAGAGCACGGGCTTCTCGGATTTGTTGATCGCCTCGGCCGCCAGGGAGATCTGGCGGGCGTGGCCCTTCGTGCGAATCTTGTAGCCGGGCAGGTCGATCTCCGCCTTGCCGTTGCAGGGGCACTTGGCGACCAGCACATCGACAGGCAGGTCGATCAGCACCGGGCCGGGCCGGCCTGTCGACGCGATGTGAAACGCCTCGCGAACCGTCCGTTCGAGCTGGCGAACGTCCTTGACGATCGAATTGTACTTGGTCACCGGGCGGGTGATGCCGGTGGTGTCGGCCTCCTGGAACGCATCGTTGCCGATGAGGTCGGTCCGGACCTGGCCGGTGAAGGCCACCATCGGGATCGAGTCCATCATCGCGGTGGCCAGGCCGGTGACGAGGTTGCAGGCCCCGGGGCCGCTGGTCGCCAGGACGACGCCGGTCTTGCCGCTGGCTCGGGCGTAGGCGTCGGCCATGTGGCAGCCGCCCTGCTCGTGCCTCGGGATGATGAACCGGATCGGGGCGTCGTAGAGCTTGTCGAACAGGGGCAACACCACGCCGCCGACGTAGCCGAACATGGTGTCGACGCCGAGGTCGACGAGCGTGTCGACGACGATTTGGGCGCCGGTCTTGACGGTCTCGGCTGAGGGAGCCGGGGTTTCTGGTTTCGCTGGCATTGGTTATCCTTTCTTGAGCAATCGAGGGTCTCGAATCTTATCGCGGCCTCGTTGCTGTTGTCAATCGTTCTGAGGTGGCCGGGGGAATAGGACGGATAGGACTTATGGGACCTATGCGACCCCCGGCCGCCGGCTCACATCGCGTTTTGCAGGATTCGCACGCCCTCCATTTCGCTGAGGCTCTTGCCGGAGGGCACCATCGGAAAGACGTTCTCCGTCTGATCGATGTGGAAGTCGACCAGACAGGGCCTCTTCTCCGCCAGCATCCGCTCGATCGCGGGGCCGACCTGGTCCTTCGACTCGACCGTGATGCCCGCCGCCCCCACCGCCCGGGCGTACGCCGCGTAGTCCGGGTTCTCCAGGTGGCTGTAGAAGTACCGTTTGGCGTAAAACAGCTCCTGCCACTGGCGAATCATGCCCATGTACCCGTTGTTGAAGACGCAGACCTTGATCGGCAGCTCGTGCTGGACCGCGGTGCTCAGCTCGGCCATCGTCATATTGAAGCTGTGGTCGCCGTCGATATCGATCACGGTCGCGTCCGGCCGGGCGATCTGGGTCCCGATGGCCGCCGGCAGCCCGAAACCCATCGTGCCCAGGCCGCCGGAAGTGATTAGCTGCCTTGGGCGACTGAACTTATAGAATTGGGCAGCGAACATCTGGTGCTGCCCGACGCCCGTGGTGACGATCGTGTTCTCGGTCGACCGCCGGGACAGTTCCTCGACCACGTATTGCGGCTTGATGGTCGAGGCGTTGCGGTCGTAGGTCAGGGCGCACTGGCTCTTGAGCTCCGCGATCCGGGCGAACCACGCCGAGCGGTCCCGCCGCTCCACCTGCTCGGTCAAGGCGGTCAGCACGACCTTGGCGTCGCCGACGATCGGGATATCCGCCGGCACGGTTTTGGAGATGTTCGCCGGGTCGATGTCGACGTGAATGACCTTGGCCTTGGGGGCGAAAGCCGAGAGCTTGCCCGTGACGCGGTCGTCGAACCGGGCCCCCACCGAAATCAGCAGGTCCGACTCCTGGACTGCGAAATTGGCGTAGGCCGCCCCGTGCATGCCGAGCATATCCAGCGATTCCGGCCGGCCCTGGTCGTAGCAGCCCAAACCCATCAGGGTCATCGTGACGGGCAGATTGGCCTTGGCGACGAAGGCTCGAAGCTCTTCGGCGGCGTTGGCGTTGAGGATCCCGCCGCCCGCCAGGACGACAGGCCGCTCGGAGCGGTTGATGGCCTCCGCGGCCTCGGCGATCTGGCCGGCGTGGGCGTGTTTGGGAACTCGATAGCCCGGCAGATTCACGTGCATCGACCCATTGCCGGCGTATCTCTGAAACTCCAGATCCGACGGAATATCGACCAAGACCGGGCCGGGCCGCCCTGTCGAGGCGATGTGAAACGCTTCGTAAATCGTTTTGCCCAAATCCTTTATGTCCATGACGATCGAGCAGTGTTTCGTCGCGGATCGAGTGATTCCGGTGGTCGGGGCCTCCTGGAACGCGTCGTCGCCGATCAGGCCGGTTCGGACCTGGCCTGTGATGGCGACCAGGGGGACCGAGTCCATCATGGCGTTGGCCAGGCCGGTGACGAGGTTGCAGGCCCCCGGGCCGCTGGTGGCGATCATGACGCCGACCTTGCCGCTGGCGCGGGCGTAGGCGTCGGCCATGTGGCAGCCCCCCTGCTCGTGGCAGGGCACGATGAACCGGATAGGCGAGTCGTAAAGCCTGTCAAATAAAGGAAGTACGGACGCCCCGATGTAGCCGAACGCGGCGGTCACACCATGTTCCAAGAGCGAATCGACGACGATCTGGGCGCCGGTTTTGGCGGTCGAGGGTGCAGCCGGACCGGCTGCGGACGGAGTGCGAGTCTGCATGAACCTATTCCTTTCCTGATCAACGCGTCGGGCTCCCCCTGTCCGGGAACCCTTTGGTAATTCCGGCGAACGGCGGTTTTGCGGGCTTGTTTCGAGGGGTCAACCGCTCTCGGCTTAGCGAAAGCGACCCACACCTCGAAGTTCTGCGCCCAGCCGCAGTTCCGTAACCATCCCCACAAGGGGATGGACCAGGCTCGTGCCGCGACCATTTCGCGAGCACAGTCCAAATCATGCCAAATCAGCCGGCGAATGTCAAGC
>JBDKUU010000892.1:0-3343 GCA_039679525.1 Phycisphaerales bacterium
AGAGTCAGGGTCTCCCTGTGGTCCGAACGCTGCGCGACCTCCGGATTCGCCACCGAGACGAATTTGTTGTAGTTGACCGACGACCAGCGCACCTTGAAGTTCTTCGCAAGCTTCGGATCAAGTTCGACCCCGTACTCCACAGCGAGCACGCCGCCAGACAGAACCAGAATCTGCACAGCAACCATCCACCTCGGTATTCGCATGAGATTCTCCCCTCGCGAGAAAGCACGAGAGCTTCAGAACACCGGCGTTCTCACGGCGCGGCCGCCCATTGACCGGCCTGTTCCGCGACGCTCGCCAGTTGCGTGTCCATTTCGTCCAGTGTGCCGCCGATCGCCCGTACGACGTGATTCCCATCCGCCAGGATCAGCCAGGGCAGCGAGCGAATGTTCCACGCGGACCGAATGGCGTCGAGGTTCTCGCCCAACGCAAGAATTGGAAACGAGACCGCATTCTCTTGAGCCCACTGCTGCAGCGCGGCCGAATCCGCCTTCGCCGTCTGGATCGCGACGATCTTCACACCTGTGTCGCTGAGCTGCTGCGACCGCTGGGCAAGCTGCAGGATGCAATGGCGGGATGGCCGCTGGTCCATGTCCCAGAAACACAGCAGGACGGGCCGACCCTGGAGGGACGCCGCATCCAATTGCGAGAAGGACTGGCCCAACGCGGGCAACGGTTTGCCGAGCAGGTCCGCCGGCTTCGACTGATATTCGTACGTGACGAGCCGACCGCTTCGTTTGTCCTGGACACGGGCCCCCTCGGGAATCGCCAGCGTAAACAACTCGTCCGCGAGCGGCGCGTTCGCCTCGATCTTCACAACCTTCAAATCCCGACGTCTCTCGACGTACGGCCGCTCGTCCTTGTCCTTATTGTAGACCTGATAGCCCTGGGTCGTGGGATACCAGCCGCCGGGAACGACCTCGCGATAGTCCGACATCCAGTGCTCCAGCCTCGGCCGTTCGGCGATAAACCACGTGATGCCGCGAAGCCGTCCGTCCTCGACGCCGACGTACCACCGGCACGACTGATCCACCAGCCCGCGAACCTCGCCGATCAGGCCGTGCTCCTGCTGGTCTTCCTGGCCCGAATCGCAGCCGTAGGACTCGCCGTGAAGGATGGCCCGCACCTCGGTCGGCCGCATCTCCAGGACGTGACACTCCTCGTCGCGATACATCTGGCGGCCGACGCTTTTGAACTCCTCCGGCCGGCCGAAGAAGACCGCGAGGGCATCCACGTCCCTGCGGTCCCACCAGAACGCGTGCGGCTGCGACCGCGGCCAAGCTGTCTCGGAGGCGAAGATGTCGCCGAAGTTGCCCTCGGTCACGGCGTCGAGCAGGTACTCGTCCCGGCGTCCCGACGGTACCTCGCGGGCGATGAACTCCTTGCCGTTCCAGATCTTCAGCGAAGAGCACTGGTCCGGCTGATCGTCCAGAAACCGCACTCTGTTCTTGTTGAAGGCGTATTCGAGCAGGCCCTTGGCGATTGAGACGGCTGCTTGTGTTTGGCCTGTCCCCACGGCGGCCGCGTCACAAGCGCAGGGCGTCGTCCAGACGCTTTCGATCCGGAGGTACAGACTGTCCACGTGATGGATCCACTGCTCGCTCTCGCGGACCGCCCGCACCATCGCGGCCGCATCGACATCCGCAGCCAGGCATTCGCCGATAGGGCACGCATCCGCCCGACACAGCGAGAGCATCGCCATCGAAATCAGCAGAGCCGTTTGTAGTGTGCCCGTAAGGGCATATCTTCTCTTCGTTTTGTTTGCGCCGCGAGACTCCTGAAGACAACGCCTCACGGCGTCACTACGAACGCAGGCAGAATATCCGCTTTGCAGCGTTCCCATGGACCCGCTCCCCCGGCCCTATCGGCCGGCCGCTTCTTCGATTCTCCGATCCAACTCGCTCAGCAACTCGAATCCTTCCGCCACCACGATACGCTTTTTGTCCGTGAGAATCAAGTGGGGCAACGAGGCCGCCCCCCATTCGAATCGCATCTTCTCAGCGTCGTCGCGGAATCGCCCCACGGCAAACGGGACCTCCGACGCCTTCGCCCACTCCCTGACTGCCTCGGGCTCCGCATCCGCCGCCTGGACGACGACCACCCTGACTCCCTTTTCCGCCATCGCCGCCGCCCGACCCGAGAGTTCCGAGACGAATCGCCGCGACGGCCTCTGGTTCATGTCGCACAGACACACCAGGATCATCCGGTCGTTAGCATCAGCCGGCAGCTCGATCCCCACATCCTTCAAGCTCGGTAGCGACTTGCCGACAAGCGACGACGGCTTGCGAGGCACAAAGCCTCCACTCTCGCTCGATTTCGATATGACAATCTGAATGTCGGTGGCGCCACCCTCCGTATCGACGTGGCCGAACAGAGTTCCTCTGCTGGAAGCCATCAGAGAGAACGGCTCCGCACATACGCCGTCAATGGTGAATCTACCTTGCGCATCCGTGGAGAATCCAGTCATCACCCCAAAACCGCCGGGGAGCCCCTTTCCCATACAGGTGATGTCGGCGCCGGCGACGGGTTTGCCTTGAACGTCGACAACCGCGCCCGAGACCAACAGATTGGCCGGCGACAACTTGATCACTCCCGCGTCCAGGCGGTTGTCCTGTATCTGATTCCCGTCTATGGACGCAAGGACCGTGCCGTATCCGTCGGCATAGGCGGCAATTTGGTATTCAGGCCTCGCAGGAAGGGTCTTGATTTCGAACAGGCCGCTTTCCACGCCGACAGCACGCCACGCGGGAGCGCCCATGTCAGGAGAGAACCGCAGGGTCATGACTTGGGCGTTCTTGATGGGCTCGCCCGCCGGATTCGTTATCCTTCCGCTCAGGGTCACGCCGGGCTGAAGGCAAATGTCGAGTTCGCGCGTCTGCTTGTCGATTGTGACCGCCGCCGCAAGATCGTGGTCCGGCGACTTCGCGATCAGCAGGCCGGTTGGTTCGTCCGCGTCGAGCCAAGTGGAGTCCCAGGCAACTTGGAATCTGCCGTTGGGATCCGTGATTACCTCGACGTCTTCAGGAGCGAAAGCCTGAATGACAAGCTCGACTCCGGGCAGAGGCTTGCCGCGGGGGTCGCGCACAATCCCGGCGATCCTGGACTCGGGGGTGAGGGCACATTCGATCCGCTGTGTCTCGCCTTCACGGATGCTGACGTGACCGTTGAAGTCGTCAGTCGTGTATCCTTCCTTGTACACCAGATCGAGATCGTGCTCGCCGGGCAAGACCTGCAGCCTCGCCATCCCCTCTCTGTCCGTTTCACCCTCCGGGCCTCCGAGAACGATGCCCACCGCAGCGCCATCGATGGGCTTTCCATCCCGGCTGTCCTTCACGAGAACTTC
>JBDKUU010000893.1:0-3786 GCA_039679525.1 Phycisphaerales bacterium
CGAAGGCCAGATCGTTGTCCGCAGCCTGGGCCGCGTGCGTGGGGGCCCCTTCGCGAGTCCCGGACGTGTGGTCGTTCGGCAGACAGATGATGACCATGTTCGGGAACTTGCCGGACCGCACGTACTCGCGAAGCTCCTCGATGAACTGAGCGGCCCGGAACACGTCGGGGATGTCCATGTCCCAGCCGACGGTTTCCATGTTCAGATAGGGTCGCAGCGACTCGATTGCGGGCCGGCTCCCGATTTTGATCTGTTGCGTCTGGTCAACGAAGTCCCGGTAGTAGTCCAGGAACGTCGGCCTGCCCTTCTTACCGGGCACGGTCCACGAAGTCTCCGTGATCGCGAACTCGCCGTAGACGCGAAGCGACTTGCCCTTGGCGATCGCGTTGTCCCAGATGAAGCCCGAAGGCGCGTACGCCAGCGCGTCCACGTCGCTGTCTTCCATGCCGTCGGGATAGCTGCGGGGGAAGCCCGCGAACGACTTCTCCATGTAGTCGGTGGCGAACGCGGTGTCCGACCACTGGTGGCCGTCGGCGCTGAGGATGCCCGAGCAGTAGGTGTTGTCCAGCAGCACGAACTCGCGGACCATCTTATGCTGGTTCGGCGTGATCTCGGCCCCGAAGATGCACAGCGACGGATTGCCGTTGCCCTCGGAGACGTCGCCCAAGACCTGGTCGTAGGTCCGATTCTCTTTGATGATGTAGACCACGTGCTCGAAGACGGAGGGCTCGCCCACGCGCTGCGGGACAGGCCGCGGCGGCTGATTCGACCTCGCGGCCCGCGAGGCCTCCTTCAAGAGCGGATACCGATAATTCTCCAGCACCTGACGCGTCAAGGCCGGCAGTTCTTTGGCCTTGGGAACCGGGACGAGCGAGAGAGTCCCGTGATACTGGTGCGTGTTGTATTCATTCGCCTTGTCTTCTTTGAGGCCGCGGGTCGACCCGACGCCCTTGATGTTGGCCACGACCAGGCGGCGATTGCCGGCGTCGTACGCGATCGCGCCGGGGAACCACCCGACCGGGATCAACCCGAGGAGCTTCGATTCATCGGGATAGAAGCGAAAGACCGCGATGGCGTTCTGGGTTCCGTTGGCGACGTAGAGAGTGTCGCCCGAGGGATCGAACACAAGAGCGTTCGGGCTGGCTCCGAACAGGTCGGCCGGCGTGGATTTGGCCCAGATCGTCTCCACGACCTTGTCCGCCTGAGCATCGATCACGCTGAGCGTGTCGCTGCCGGCGTTGGCCACGACGACGTGACGGCCGTTCGGGGAGCCCGCGATGGCGGAGGCATGCAGACCGACCATGATCTCGCGGACCGGCGCATCCTGATTGAGCTGGATCACCGAAACGGAGCCCTCGTTGGCGATGTGCCGCACGGGGTCGACCCGCACCCGCGTGCCCTGACCCGCCGGGCCGGTGAGATTACCCTCTTCGGGAAGGCGGCCGCCCCAATTGCTCACGTAGGCCTTGCCGCCGACGAGAGCCACGCCGTAGGGCGCGACGCCCACCGGCCAGAAACGCAGCATCTTTCCCGTAATGGCATCGATCTCCGCCAGGCGGTTCGACAGGTTCAGAACGACGTACAGTCGGCGCCCGTCCCGCGAGATCGCCAGGCCGGCCGGGATCTCTTCCTTCCGCCATGGGGCGTTCGCCGCCGGCAAACCGATGGACGACAGAGCTTGAACCTGCCCCTCGCGATTGACGGCAAACACCTTGATGTCGCCGTTGACGTTGGACAGGTAGATTCGCGAGCCGTCGGGGCTGAACACCAGGCCGGTGTAGCTGAGCTGCCCGGATTCGTCGGGCTTGAGGATGTGAGAAGAGACGTCGTTGGGGCCGCGGGTCTCGCTGGAAGGCAGCTTGACGCGCTGCTTGATGTCGCCGGTCGGCGGATCGATCACGATCAAATCCTGCGTCTTGCCGGACGTGACGAGCAGCCGGCCGTCGGGACTCAAGGCCACGGCCTGCGGCCTCATGCCCGGCAGCTCCACCTGAATCCCCGTCGGCGTGAGCGTCTGGTGAATCGGCGTCATGTACCGCTGCGGACCGATTTCGCCCACAGCATTCGTGCTGGAACACTCCGCATTTCGACACGCTCCACTCAAAACCAGCACACACAAGAGCGTGACGATCGCCGCCGTCGAGGATGTCCTGTTCATCGTGTTCTCCCATCAGAATCGTCAAAACGTCGTGAACGACATTCAGGGACTCTGTACTATCAGAATCGCGGCCCTTTGTCACGGAATGCTTGAGAAACCGGCGTCCGCCACCGACACAGAGGAAGAAACGGACTGATCCGGAGTCCGCCGAGACGGCGGGAGTTTATCGCTTTGAGGCCACCAGCATTATGGGGTGCTGCGCACGCCCCTGAGGGGAGCGTTCCGCTTCGATCCTCCGCGTTCTCTGCGGTTTCCTTTTCTTTTAACCGCAGAGGTCGCGGAGGACGCGGAGAGAACGGATGGGGAAACGGCGTGAGCGCCGGGGCCCACTGGTGTAGATCGAGGCGATGAAACGCAGCAAGGATACAGCACGCAGTCTTGCGGGCTATGCTCTGGAGGTCTCCGGTCACGGGGACTCCTGTTTCGCTCGACGTCCGGATTTGATCTGCCCGTGATTGAGCAGGGCCACGAGCAGGACGCCACCCACGATGTTCCCGATCACCGCCGGCAGGATGAACCCGAGCAAGGCCTGTTCCCAGCCGGTCACGCCTGTCCAGGCCAAATAGAAAGCCTCCACCGCCCCGGCGATGGAGTGGCGAAATCCGAATGCCGAGATCGGGGCGGTCGTCATCCAGACGATCAGGATCTGGGCTCCCGTGGCGCGCGTCGAGGCAAGCAGCCAGGCCATCAAAGCGATCAGCCATCCGCCGTAGATCGCCTGATAGAACACGGGCACGAAGCCCGCGACAGTCGCTTTCCTCGCCACCTCCGCCATGGCGGCGTCCAACGCAGGATCATGAAGAGCGATCGTTTCGGCCATCAGCAGGGCGAACACAGCCGTGCCGATCAGGTTCCCGACGAGAACGACGACCCACAAGATCAGGAGACTGCGCAAAGTAGCCAGGCTCCGACTGTGCAGCAGGGGAATCACCGGCTCCAGCGTGTTTTCTGTGAACAGTTGATTTCGCGCCAGGACGACGAAGATGAAGCCCAGAGGATAACCGGCCGCCCCCGCCGCCGGCTTCAGTCCGACAGGCGCGATCGATTCCAGATAGGCCGCGGCCAGAAAGCTGAAGCCGATCGTGAGCCCGCTGGCCAGAGCCGACCAGAACAAGGCTCCCGGCGGCCGCTCCATTTCCTCCTCGGCCGCGATTCGAACGTTGTGATAGATCTGCCAGGCGGTCAGCCGGGTGCCGGTCGTCGGTTCGCCGGTCACGCCGGGCGCGGCGTCTTCCTGCTCCTGCGAATCTTCCTCTCTTTGAGATGACGATTGGTCTGTAGCCATATTCCACCGAATACCTGCGAGGGCGCCCCGCCCGGTCTAGGGAATTGCCGCAGAATCGCCCGTTTTCGGGAGCGCTCCCGGGAGCCGATTCCCAGAACCGGCGACCGTTCCGTACGGTAATTCTGTACGCAGACTCCGGTCCTTCTGAGACGTGTCGGAGATATCTCCGGAGGCGTGATGGAGGAAGAGAGGAGGGCGCAACCTAAGAATCGGGGGAGTTCATGGCTATCCAGAACACGGACAGACAGCTCTACGCCGGACTGAGAGGATTCACCTATCGGGTCCTGATCGTGGCCGCCATCGCGGTGTTATTCCTATTCCTTTGGCAGATCATGAACGCGCT
>JBDKUU010000894.1:0-3752 GCA_039679525.1 Phycisphaerales bacterium
CTATCGTCGCAGCTTGCAGGCCCTAATCCAGCACTATGACGCCATGGGCGACAACCAGAAGGCCGGCTGGGCCAAGGCGGAGCTGACGGCGCTGGACCGTATTCCCATGTATCGATACATTGTCGAGGCCGACATGCCGGCCACGCTGAAGGCCAGCGAGCGCATCCCGGCAGCCGACGAGTTGTACGCTCAGGCAGTCAAGCTCGAGACGGACGCCGGGACGTTGCCCGTCCTCAAAAATGAAGAGGTGCTGCGGGCCGCCTTGACCAAGTACGGCGAACTGATCCGCAAGTACCCCACGAGCGACAAGATCGACGACGCGGCCTACAGAATGGGCGGCATCCAGGAGTACTTCAGTGACTTCACGCTGGCGCTGCTGTCCTTCCAGCGAGCTTACCAGTGGGACAACAATACGCCGTACCCGGCTCGGTTCCGCGCCGCCAACATTCTCGACCGAAAGCTCCACCGCCGCAGCGAAGCCCTGGTCCTGTACCAGGAGGCCATCATCAAAGAGGCGAGCTTCGATTCGTGGCGCATCCCGGCCGAGAGACGCGTCAAGGAACTGACAACTTCCAGCGCGCCGACCAACTAAGGCTGGAAGACAAGTTCGAAAGTCAACGGGTCTGACGCAGCGTCAGACCCGTTTTCATTTGGGGAGTCCGTGACAGGTGCCGGACGGCCTGGAAAACAAGACGCTTGAATTCATCCGCCGCAACGGGATCTTCGCGGACGCCGGAGGGATTCTGGTCGCAGTCTCCGGCGGCGCGGACTCCATCGCCCTGCTCCATGTGCTCAGAACGCTCCAGACTCAGGGACGCCTCTCGTCGACGCTCGTCTGCGGACACGTCAATCACCAGTTGAGGGGAGAAGCCGGCGACGCGGACGAGCGGTTTGTCGTCGAACAGGCGAAGGCGATGGCGCTGCCCGCCGTCACTCGGACCGTCGATGTACGGTCTCACGCGCAGACCCACAGACTGTCGATCGAGACCGCGGCCCGACAACTGCGGCTCGCGGCTCTCGAACAGATCGCCCGCGAACGGGGCTGCTCCTGGATCGCCACGGGACATCAGAAAAACGACAACGCCGAGACGATCATCCATCGTCTGCTTCGCGGGACGGGCTTCCGAGGCCTGGCCGGCATTCGGCCGATTCGACGGATCGCGGAGGACTTGTCGCTCGCCAGGCCCCTGCTGTGCGCGACCCGCGATGAGATCCTGCGATACCTCGACGAACACAACCTCTCGTGGCGGGAGGATCTGACGAATGTCGACACCGCCTACGCCAGGAACTACATCCGCCATCGCCTGCTCCCCTCGTTGCGGCAGGAATCCCGCACGTCGTTGGTCGAGGATCTCTCACTCCTCGGCGAGTCGGCCGGCAGACTCCACGATCGGGTTCATCGAGAGGCGAAGCAGGCCTGGGCGAAAACGGTGGAGACCGGATCGGACGAGGTCCGCATCGAAGCGTCGCGGCTATTTTCGTTGCCCGAACCGGTTGCCATCGAACTGATCCGCCAGATGCTGGTGCATCTCGGTTGTGGCGAACGGGATCTCACCGAGCGACATTATCGTGCGGTTCTGCAGTTGGCCCGCGAGGGCGCGGCAGGACAAGGACTGTCGCTGCCGGGCGGATTCGAAGCCCGTTGCGATCGTCGCCAAATCACCTTCCGCAGGCGGTCGCCTGCAACAGACACACAGAGCGAACCTTGCGTGCTGACAATTCCGGGGGCCGCTCGTTTCGGGGGATACCTGATCGACGCGAAGATTCTCCATTGCAGCGAGGTCAATCTGGAGAGAATCGCCGAGGGCAGGAATCCGTTCTGCGAGCGCCTGGATTGGGATCAGATCCGCCCCCCCGTCCTCGCGCGCGTGCGACAGCCAGGCGACCGATTCCAGCCGCTCGGGCAGGCCGGCGTCCAAAAAGTGGGCAAGTTTCTGACGGCGGCCAAAATCCCCCGCAATGTCCGGGACCGGACGATCGTCTTTTCCGATCGAGAGAAGATCCTCTGGATCTGTCCGGCCCGAATCGCTCAGCCGGCGAGAATCACGGGGCAGACTCAGCGGGTTCTGGAGTTGACCGTTCGCCGGGTATAGTCGGGCTCGCCGCAATCATGCGGCCGGTTTCAGGAGACCAGACACCATGAGCCGAATCACACGTCGAGACATCTTGAAGTCACTGGGTCTGGGCGCCGCCTGTGCGACAGTGACCCTGTCGCACAGAGCGACCGCCTCGGCCGCGGAGCCCGCTCGCACGAACATCCTGTTCTGCGTCGCGGACGACTGGTCGTGGCCGCACGCGAGCATCGCAGGGGACAAGGTCGTCAGGACGCCGACCTTCGACCGCATCGCCCGCGAAGGCGTGCTGTTTGCCAATGCCTTCGTCACGGCCCCCTCCTGCACTCCCTCACGCGCGTCCATCCTGACGGGCCAGTGGCACTGGCGTCTCGAAGAAGGCGGAAACCTGTGGGGCACCCTTCCGTCCAAGTTCGAGGTCTATCCCGATCTGCTCGAGAAGGCCGGCTATCACGTCGGCTGCACCCGCAAGGGCTGGGGCCCGGGCCAGCACCAGCCCGGCGGCCGGACGCGCAACCCGGCGGGCCCTCAGTTCAAAGACTTCGCCGCCTTCCTCAAAGCCCGGCCGCAGGGAGCCCCCTTCTGCTTCTGGTTCGGCAGCAACGACCCGCACCGTCCCTACGAGCTGGATTCCGGCGTCAAGAGCGGACTGAAACCCGAAGACGCCACGGTGCCTCCGTGCTTGCCCGACAGCGAAACCGTGCGAAAGGACCTCTGCGACTACTACTTCGAGGTGCAGCGTTTCGATCGCGAGGTCGGCGAGTTGCTGGCCGTGCTGGAAGAGCGAGGGGAACTGGACCGCACGCTGATCGTCATGACGGGCGACAACGGTCTGCCCTTCTCTCACTGCAAGAGCAATCTGTACGACGGCGGAACGAACGTGCCGCTGGCGATACGCTGGCCGGGGCGAGTCCCGGGAGGACGGACAGTGAAGGATTTCATCAGCCTGCAGGACTTGGCGCCGACCTTCCTCGAAGCCGCGGGCCTGACAGCCCCGGCCGCGATGACGGGCCGCAGCCTGCTGGCGATCCTCGCCTCCGACAAGTCCGGCCGGATCGATCCCTCGCGGGATCACGTCCTGACGGGCAAAGAACGTCACGCCTGGGTCCGTAGCGGCGGTCTCGGATATCCGTGCCGTGCAATCAGGACAAGCGAGTTCCTCTATATTCGCAACTTCAAGCCTGACCGCTGGCCCGCAGGCGACCCCGCCAAAGGCGGCGAACCCTTCGATCCCGATCGGGTCTACGGCGACATCGACGACTCCCCGTCGAAGACCTACATGATGGAGCATCGCGACGATCCGCAGGTCAGGCCGCTGTTCGCTTTGGCCTTCGAGAAGCGGCCCGGGGAGGAGCTCTACGATCTCCGCAAGGATCCGCATCAGCTTCGCAACGTCGCGTCCGACCCTTCGTACGCCGACGTCCGGCGCAAGCTTGAAGCCTCGCTGCTGGCGGAACTCAAGGCGACCGGCGACCCCCGCGTTCTCGGCAACGGCGACGCCTTCGACACGTACCCCTACTACGGAGGCGGGGGACGCAACAGAAAGTAGCGGACTAAGCAGGTCCGCAGAAGTCTTTTGACATCTCGACATGCGTCGCGTCTCCAAATCCGAAATCCGAATATCGAAATCCGAAACAAGCACCAAGGACCAAAATCCAAAATTCGAAACGGGCCAAGGCC
>JBDKUU010000895.1:0-1916 GCA_039679525.1 Phycisphaerales bacterium
CGGCCGTGATTTCAACACGATTCTCTGCCAGGGCAACGGCATCCTGAACGTCGGCCACGAAACGCGGATCTATCATGGCCGCTGGCGCAACGTTGGCCAGAAGGCCGAAGACATCGCCGCGTATTACCGGGGCGAGGTCGCGCTGGCCACGCTCCCTCGCGACCGCTGGGGGGCGATCGGCCTGAATCCGGGCGCGAGCGAAGGCGCCGTCTGCTCGGCGCCGCTCGCGTTGCCGGGCGGTTGCGAGATCCTGCTCAACGCCGACGCCGCCCGCAGCATGCGGATCGAACTTGCCGACGAGCGGTTCCAAGGGCTGACGGGTTTTTCGGGCCCGGACAGCGGCGGACTTGACGCCGACGGCGGCCTGGACTGTCCTGTGAAGTGGCCGCGGGGCGACATCGCGTCACTTGCCGGGCGGAAGGTGCGGTTGCTCGTGCATCTGAAGAAAGTGGGAAGCGACGAGCCCCGCTTGTACGCGATCACGGTGCGAACGAAAGGGGGCTAGAAGCCGCTAACCATTGTCATCGGCATTCCCAAGGGTTACAACGGCTATCGGCCGAGCACAGGTAGATGTAACGGTTGATGCGCCGGCCAAGTTAAAGGGGACAGTCCCATTTCCGTAAAACGAAAATTGGGGCAGTCCCCGTGAAAGCCCAGGGAGCCTGGTTATGCGACACAACAGTGCGTTGTGCGGACTTCTTTGGATCGTCGTCGCGGGGGCATCGATCGCCACCGCAGGCGAACCGCCGAAAACCGATTCTCCTTGTTCGCCGGCGTCGGCCGTGGGGATGGCTAGCCCCGAGAAAAGCGTCGAGCCGAAGATTGTCGACGCGCTCCAGCCTGTGCGGCTCACGCGGGCGGAACTGTCGGGCGAGATTGGGCGGCGGATCGAAGACCTGATCTACAAGAATTACATGGCGATCGATCTCGAACGCGGGTTCCTCGATCCGTTTCGGCAGCGCCCCCCGATCCCGGCGGGCGGCGTGCGCTACATCGGAGTGGGCAAAGTGATCGACGCGGCCAGCAGATTCGCCGCATACACGGGTGATGCGGAAGTCGCCAGGCGGACTACGCGGCTGATCGACGAGTTGATGAAGACTCGCGACTCTGACGGCTACCTGGGGCACATGCCCGCGGAGCCCGACGGACGGCAGAACTACCGCAACTGGATCCTGCACGACCAGGAATACGCGATTCTGGGCCTTGTTGACAACTGGCGCTATTGCGGCGACAGGAAATCGCTCGAGTATGCCCAGGAGTTGGCCGACTACGTGCTCGCCACGTTTCCCAAGAATCCCAAGCCCGACACGGTCTGCACGGCCGGATTGCCCGAGGCGATGTTGACGCTCTACGGCAGCACCGGCGATCGGCGTTATCTCGAGTTCGCGGCCGACACGCGCCACGGCAATCCCCATGGCGAGGTGGAGTGCAGCAGCCTCCGCCAATGGGACAAAGGTCCACTCGACGGCAACACGCTCCTTAAGCGCAACACCGCCCACGTGTACGTCAACGTGGCGCGGTGCTACAGCCAGACCATGCTCTACCGCTGGGAGCCGGAGGAGAACTTGCTGAAGATCTCGCGGTTCATCTTTCAGGAGCTCACGCGCAGGGGCGGCTGCCTCTTCGTGATCGGATCGGCATCCGATGGCGAGCACTTCTCCTATACGCAAAACGGCAGCGGCAGCACCAGCGAATCCTGCGTCACCGCCTACCTGATCCGCTGGCTCAACAGCTTGATGCGCCTGGAGGGCGATCTGCGATACGGCGACATCATGGAGCGGGCGATCTACAACGCCCTGTGTGCCGCGCAAGGCCCGGCCGGGCGACGGCTCCGCTACTTCACACCGTTCGAAGGCCCGCGGACGTATTACAACAACGACGGGTTCTGCTGCCCCGGCAACTACCGCCGCATCGTC
>JBDKUU010000896.1:0-4703 GCA_039679525.1 Phycisphaerales bacterium
TGCGAATACGGGCTGGCGACGCATCCCTTGTTCATGCTGGTCAAGTCGCTTCGCCGATCGTTGCTGGAACGTCCGGTGATTCTCGGAGGGATCCTGCGCCTGGCGGGGTATGCGTACGGGTTCGCCAAACGCGAGCCTCGTCAGATGCCGCCCGAGGCGGTGCGCTTCATCCGTCGCGATCAATTCCATCGAGTCGTCGGTCTGAATCGCATGACAGAAGAAAACCGAGTACGTGTGGGAGACCTATGAGTCCATCTGAGGCTGTCAACCTGTTGGGCACTGCGATCCACAAGATGCGAATGACGCAGGTCATCGAGGCCTGCGACGAGTCCATTCGGACGAGGAATCCCGTCCTGATCGGCGTGGTGAACGCCGCCAAGCTGGTCAAGGCGCGCCACGATGTTCAGTTGCGGGCGAGTCTGGCGGAGGCCACCTTCATTGTCGCGGATGGGGCGCCCGTCGTATGGTTGTCCAGGCTGTGCGGGTGCGGGCTGCCGGAGCGGGTGGCGGGGATCGACATCATGAGCGAGCTGCTTGCCCTGGCGGCGCGCCGCCAATACGGCGTCTTCTTTCTCGGCGCGACTCAGGAAGTCGTGGAGAAGGTGGTCCAGCATGCGAGGGAGCGCTATCCCGGTTTGCGGATCGCCGGCTATCGAAACGGATACTTCACCAAAGAGCAGGAAGAAGAAGTGGCCGCGCAGATTCGCGACAGTCGGGCGGACGTCCTCCTGGTCGCCGTGCCGACGCCCAAGAAAGAGAACTTCCTGAGCCGATGGCGTCTCGGTATGGACGTGCCCGTGTGTCACGGCGTGGGCGGCAGCTTCGACGTTGTGGCCGGCATTACGAAACGCGCGCCCTTGTGGATGCAGCGGTACGGCCTGGAGTGGCTCTATCGGGTGTGGCAGGAGCCCGGCCGCATGTGGAAAAGATATCTGGTGACCAACACCATTTTTGTGTGGCTCGGCATCGGCGAAATCGTTCGCCACAGGCTGGGACGCGTGCGGCCCGTCGTCGCACCGCAGGGCTCAGCGCCCCGGGAAGCCACCGTCGATGAGCCGCGGCCCTAAAATCGTTCGAGGAGGAAACCCGCATGCCAAAAGTGCTACTGGTCGTCGGCGCACGGCCCAACTTCATGAAGATGGCGCCTCTGTTCTTCGCTCTGACCAAACAGGGACAAGTCGAGCCCTTGATTGTCCACACAGGCCAGCACTATGACTACGCCATGTCTCAGGCGTTCTTCGAGGACCTGGACCTGCCCCGGCCGCACCATTTCCTGGGCACGGGCTCCGGCTCGCATGCCGAGCAGACGGCCCGGATCATGGTCGAGTTCGAGAAGGTGGTCCTGGCGGAGAAGCCCGATCTGGTCGTGGTCTTTGGCGACGTGAATTCCACCGTCGCGTGCAGCTTGACGGCCAAGAAACTGCTTGTGCCCGTCGCGCACGTGGAGGCGGGGCTGCGCAGCTTCGACGAGACGATGCCCGAGGAGATCAATCGACGCGTCACGGACGCGATCTCCGACCTGCTGTTCACCCCTTCTCCGGACGGAGACAAGAACCTACTGCACGACGGCGTGGACCCGGGGAAGATCCACCAGGTCGGCAATATCATGATCGACTCGCTGGTGGACATCCTCGCCAAGATCGATGACGATGCCCAGGAGCAGATTGTCAGACGATTCGGAGTCGAGACCGGGCGGTATGTGCTGGTGACGCTCCATCGACCGTCGAATGTCGATGCGAAGGACGCCCTCCGTGACATTCTCACGCATTTGAGCGAACTGTCTTCGGACGTGCCGGTGGTTTTCCCGATGCATCCGCGGACCCGCAAGAACATCGAGACCTTCGGGATTGCCGCGTCGTTGCGAGACACGTTGCGAGTGGTCGATCCGGTGCGGTATCGCGAATTCATCACGCTCGAGAAGCATGCCTGTTTCGTCCTGACGGATTCCGGGGGCATGCAGGAGGAGACGACATACCTGGGGGTGCCGTGTCTGACGCTGCGTCCGAACACCGAGCGGCCGATCACCGTCACGGATGGGACGAACGAACTTGCCGACGTGTCCCAGATCGGGCGGCAGGCGGCGAAGATCCTCGCGGGCCAGTGGAAGCGCGGCCGTGCGCTGCAGGGATGGGACGGCAGGGCCGCCGAGCGCATCTGCGACGTTCTCGTCTCGCGTCTGTGTCGCGGGACTCCGCGTGTTTCGTAATCGGCTGATGCACGAGTTTCCGCTGGGCTTCACGGGAGAATGACGACATGAGAGTGTGCGTCGTCGGCGTCGGTTACGTCGGACTGGTGAGCGCGGCCTGCCTCGCCAGGGAGGGGCACATCGTCGTCGGCGTGGACGCCAATCGGGCGAAGGTCGACATGATCAACGCCGGGGTCTCTCCGATCGTCGAGAGCCGGACCCCCGAGCTGATCCGCGAGGCCGTGACGAAGGGGACTCTGCGGGCCACCGTGGACGTCGAGGACGCCATGGCGGTCTCGGATCTGTCCCTGATCTGCGTGGGGACGCCCGGCCAGGCCAACGGCAGCCCCGATCTCAAGTACGTCCGCAGGGTTTGCGAAGAGATCGGCAGGGCGCTGCGCCACACGGATGATTTCCACGTCGTGGTCTGCCGCAGCACGGCGCCGCCGGGGACGATGCGAGGCGTGGTGATCCCGCTGTTGGAGGAACACTCCGGCAAGCGGGCGGGCGAGGGTTTCGGCGTCTGCCACAACCCCGAGTTCCTCCGGGAAGGGACCGCGGTTCACGACTTCCATCATCCGCCGAAGATCGTCATCGGGGAGAGCGATCCCGTGAGCGGGAGCCGGGTGGCCTCACTATACGCCATGCTGGACGCTCCGTTGATCCGCACGCGGGTCGAAGTAGCCGAGATGGTCAAGTACGTGGACAACGCCTGGCATGCGCTGAAGGTCGGCTTCGCCAACGAAGTCGGCGATCTGTGCCGGGCGATGCGGATCGACAGCCATGCGGTGATGGACATCTTTTGCCAGGATACAAAGCTCAACCTGTCGCCGTACTACCTGAGGCCGGGCTTCGCGTTCGGCGGCTCGTGCCTGCCCAAGGACCTTCGGGCCCTGACCCACAAGGGACGCACGATGGACCTGGATCTGCCGATCCTCAACGCGATCCTCCAGAGCAATCGGATGCAGATCGAGACGGGGTTGAGCCTGATCATGGATCAGGGCAGGAAGAAGATCGGGATCCTGGGCTTCAGCTTCAAAGCCGGGACGGACGACCTTCGCGAGAGCCCGATGGTCAACGTGATCGAGCGGCTGCTCGGCAAAGGCTACGACATTCGCGTCTATGACAAGAACGTCAACATGGCCCGGCTGATCGGGGCCAACCGGGACTATCTTCTGAATCTGATCCCGCACATTTCGAGTCTCATGGTGGAGACTCTCGACGAGGTTCTCGATCATGCGGAGGTCCTCGTGATCGGCAACAAATCCGCGGAATTCGAGGGGATCGTGGATCGGGTCCGGCCCGGTCAGGTCGTGGTGGACCTGGTTCGGGTCGCGTCGTCGACCACGCAGGAAGGAAAATACTACGGCATCTGCTGGTGAGTTCCGGCGCATCATGAACGCAACCCTCCGTGCCCCAGACCGGGCGATGTCGGGGGACGAGTCGGTTCTGTGAGGTCGCGATATGAGACTATGTGTCGTCGGAGTTGGCTACGTGGGTCTGGTGAGCGGCGCCTGTTTCGCCGAGGCGGGGAATCATGTGATTTGCGTCGACAGCGACGCCCGCAAGATCGAGGGACTGCGTCGCGGCGAGATCCCCATCTATGAGCGAGGGCTGGAGGAGATCGTTCGGAGCACCGTCAAGTCGGGGCGTCTCCGCTTCACGACCGACCTGAAAGAGGGCGTGAGCAACTCGGAGATCATCTTCCTGGCGGTGGGCACGCCCATGGCGCCGGACGGCTCGGCCAACCTGGACGGCGTTTGCGCCGTAGCGCACTCGCTGGGGACCGAGCTGGCGGACTATCGGGTCATCGTGATGAAGAGCACGGTCCCGGTCGGCACCCACGATGGCCTCAGCAAGATCATCCGCTCGCACACGAACGCGCCGTTCGATTACGTGAGCAATCCGGAGTTTCTCAAGGAGGGGGCGGCGGTCGAGGACTTCATGAGACCCGACCGCATCATTATCGGAACCACGAGTCAACGGGCCCGGGACATGATGGCGGAGCTGTACAAGCCGTTCATGCGAAAGAGCAAGCGGGTCATCTTCATGGACCCGGCCTCCGCCGAGATGACCAAGTACGCGGCCAACGGGATGCTCGCCACGCGGATCTCCTTCATGAACGAGATCGCCATGCTCTGCGAGCAGATGGGCGCCGACGTCGAGCTGGTTCGGCAGGGGCTCGGCTCGGACAGCCGGATCGGATCGGCGTTCCTGTTCCCCGGCATCGGCTTCGGCGGCAGTTGTTTCCCCAAGGATATCCACGCCCTGATCCACATGGGCCGCGCCAATGACGTGGAAATGCCGCTGATCGAGGCGGTCTGGCGGGTCAACGCCCTGGCCCGCGACCATTTCGCCGATCGCGTGATCCGATACGTTACCGGTCTACAGCCGCAGTGCACGCTGGCCGTGTGGGGACTGGCGTTCAAGGCGAATACGGACGACATTCGGGAATCCCCGGCGGTCTACTGCGTTCGGAAGTTCATGGATTCCGGAATGCGGGTTCGGGCCTACGACC
>JBDKUU010000897.1:0-9587 GCA_039679525.1 Phycisphaerales bacterium
CATGGCCAGCGAGACGTGGAAGAAGTTGCGGGCGTGGATGGTCGGCCGGGCGACGTCCACGCGGATGGCGTCGAGCAGGGCCTCATTCCATTGGCGGGCCACGGACTGCTCGCCCGTAGTTCGCGAGGCGATCGTCATCCCGAAGGCCACGGCGACCAGAGCGATCCGGCTGAATCTCCCCATGGCAGTAACTCCCTTCCCGGACGTAATTTAGATCTCGCGGCAACCTTCCAGCCTACGCCCGACGGCATCGCGGTCAATGAGGCGATTCCCTCCTTTCAATGCAGCAACCGCCACATTCGGATGGTCGATTTTTGATGTGTGATCGTTGATTTGGAGAAGGCGATCCGCCGGGCTCGTCAATCGACGTCTACACTTGCCGCACTGCGCAGACGTCTGAGGCGTGGACGTACGCGCCAATCCCACGCCTGCGCGGATACCCGGGCAGAGAGGTTCTACGAGGGACACGCCCGCGGCGGGCGTGTGAGGGAGATTTTCCGCTTTGGCCAGCAGCATGATGCCGGCAGAGCCCGGCTCGTCGGTCTGGACGATCCCGCCGTCTTGGCGAAGTCGTCGTCTTGCTTATCATGCCTCTGGCCCAAAGCGCAAAATCTCGGGGGTCCGGGGGCGGCGCCCTCGCTCTCGGATGCCTTCAACGCCCCGGATTTCGACAGGCTGAAGATGTATAGAACAGCGAGGGCAGAGCCCCTTGGGGTTTTCGCAGGGGGAGCCTGAGCCACCGAAAGGCGAATCGAAGAGGCGGTGGGGCGAGTCCCACCCTGCGCGGTCTTCCCTGGCACCCGTGCATGACCGTTCTCAGCCCACGCGGCAAGACTCGGTTGACAGGAGGGGCCCGCGAGCGTATGATGGCGGCTGTTGAGTTGGGGCATGTCGCCGCAACGGACATCCTTTCCGAAGCATATGCATCGCTGACTGGGCAAGACGTGGTCGAAGTTCGGGTTTGGGTAACGTGAAGATTGTAGTCTGTATTCCTGCTCGCTACGCGTCCACACGATTTCCCGCGAAGGTTCTCGCTAAAGGTACGGGCAAGTACCTCATCCAGCACACGTGGGAACAGGCGTGCAAGGCGAAGCTGCCCCAGCGGGTGGTGATCGCGGCCGACGATGAGAAGATCGTCGCCGCGGCGAAGGAGTTCGGGGCCGAATGCGTCCTGACCTCGCCCAAACATAACAGCGGAACGGATAGGATCGCGGAGGCGGTCGGGCGGTCCGACGCAGATATTGTGATCAACGTCCAGGGCGACGAGCCGCGGATCGACCCCGACCACATCGACCTCCTGGCCCGGCTGATGCTGGACAACCCCGAGGCCGCGATGGCCACGCTGGCGGCGCCGTTCGCGACCCGCGAACAAATCGCCGACCCCAACGTGGTAAAGGTGGTTGTCTCGTCGTGCGTAGTGCGAGATGCGTCCTGCGTTCCGAACGCCGTTACGCATGGCGCACGCCGCACAACGCAGAACGCGCCCCTCAGGGCGATCTATTTTTCCCGCTCCGTGATTCCCTACGACAGGGACCGCGCGGGCGTGGGGGATGTGGGCTCGTACCTGCGTCATCTTGGAATTTACGCATATCGCAGGGACTTCCTGATGAGGATCACCTCGCTGCCGCAGACGACCCTGGAGAAGCTCGAAAAGCTCGAGCAGCTCCGGGCCATCGAGAACGGCTACACGATTCTCGTCGGCAAGGTCGAGCGCACCTGCGAAGGGATCGACACACCCGAGCAGTACGCCGCGTTTGCGGAACAATGGAGAAAGAGCCACTGAGTGCAGGGAAGGCACAGAGAACGGTTGATTTCATGGGCGAAGCCGCAGGCCGCGCCCGGGGACGCTGTCCCCGGACCCCTGAGATTTTGCGCTTTACGCCAGCAGCATGGTAGACGTGCTTCACGCGTGGGCAGCGGCCCGGATTGCTACGAGGCACGAGCCGCGGGGCATGGGTCAGAAGCTTCGTGCCATTGGCCCAAAGCGAAAAATGCCGGGGTTTCGGGCGGAGCCCCAAGGGATCGTCGGTTGGCGAACCGCGTGGCATGACAGAGAACGCATAAAGAGTGTAGAATTGGTTGGACGGTAGAATCACAGAGCATGGAACACATTGAGGTTGGGACTCAGATGACCGATAGCAGAGACATGTTGACGAAGATCACCGACACATCGACCGAGAGCGAGTTCTTCGCGCCGATCCCGGCCAACTACAAGAAGGGCAAGACCCGCTACGTGTTCGTCATGGGCACGGTGATGAGCGGGCTGGGCAAGGGGATCTTCTCCTCGTGTCTGGCCAAGCTCCTGCAGGACAAAGGGCTCAAGGTGGCCCCGATCAAGCTCGAAGGCTATCTCAACATCGATTCGGGCACGCTGAACCCCTTCCGCCACGGCGAGGTGTTCGTCCTGGACGACGGGATGGAGACCGACATGGACCTGGGCACCTACGAGCGGATTCTCGACCAGGACCTGAGCAAAGCCAACTTCGCCACCAGCGGTCAGATCTTCAGCTCCGTTCTGAGCAAGGAGCGCCACGGCGACTATCTCGGCCGGGACGTGCAGATGATCCCGCACGTGACCGGCGAGGTCAAGCTGCGACTGAGGCAGCTCGCCGCCGAGAGCAAGGCGGACGTCGTCTTCGTCGAGATCGGCGGCACGGTCGGCGACCTCGAAAACGCCTATTTCATCGAGGCCATGCGCGAGCTGGCCTACGAGGAAGGCCCCGGCAGCAGTTGCTTCGTGGCCTTGACCTACATCATGGAGCCGCCGGCCCTGGGCGAGCAGAAATCCAAAGCCGCCCAGCTCGGCATCAAGCAGGTGATGCAGCTCGGCATCCAGCCGGACATCATCGTCTGCCGGGCGACGAACCCCGTCAACGAGAAGGCCCGCCAGAAGATCAGCGTCTACAGCAACGTGCCGCTGGAGCGGGTGATCAGTCTGCACGACTCCGCGAGCATCTACATGATCCCCTCGATGCTCCGCGACGGTGGCCTCGACTTCGAGGTCCTGCGGCTGCTCAAGATCGAGGATCGCATCAACCTGCGCCACGAGCGGAAGGCCTGGGCCAAGTGGTCTGATTTTACGGACAAGATCGGGGTGGCCAAGTACGAGACGACGATCGGCATCACGGGCAAGTACACCTCCGTCCGCGACAGCTACGCGTCGATCATCAACGCGCTGGAGCACGCCGGCATCGCCTTGGGCGCCGACGTCAAGATCAAGTGGATCGACACGACCAACGTTACGGACGCCAACGTCGCCAAGCACCTGGCGGACGTGGATGGCATCATCGTCCCCGGCGGGTTCGGGGCTCGCGGCTCGGAGGGCAAGATCGCCTGCGTGAAGTACGCCCGCGAGAATAACCTGCCCTATCTGGGCCTGTGCCTGGGGTTCCAGATGGCGGTGGTCGAGTTCGCCCGGAACGTGTGCGGGGTCAAGGGCGCCAATAGCACGGAGATGGACGCGACGGCGCCGGAACCGGTGATCGATATTCTGCCCGAACAGAAGAAGATCGAAGGCCTCGGCGGCAATATGCGGCTGGGCGGCAGGGATATTCAGATCGCACCCAAGACCATCGCCTGGGACCTCTTCGGCCGCAAGACCACCGTGCGGATGCGGTTCCGGCATCGATATGAGGTCGATCCCCGCTACATCGAGACGCTGGAGAAGCACGGCCTGGTCTTCTCGGGCAAAGCCCCCGACCAGCCGATCATGCAGATCCTGGAGCTGCCGAACCATCCGTTCTTCATGGGGACGCAGGCCCATCCGTGCCTGACGTCGCGGCCATTGCGGCCGCAGCCGATGTTCGTCGGCCTGGTCGCCGCGGCGATGAAGAGGCACCACCTGGACAACAACCTGCCGGGCTCTGTCGAAGCGGTGAAAAAGGTGTGCGCCTACGCGGAGGCGTAGCCGAAAGCCGTCCTATGAGTCCTATATGTCCTATAAGTCCTAATGAATAGGACCTATAGGACCCATAGGACTGATAGGACTCAGCCTCCGTTCTTCGACGCGGACTGTTTCTTGAGCTGCTCGATCTCTTTGCGGAGCTTGGCGTTCTCGTCGATCACGGGAGTGGTCAGGCGATCGACCCGCTCGGCGATTCCTTTGTCAAGGTCCTTTTGCAGGGCCTCGATTCGGGCTTTGCACTTGGCCAGCTCCGCGTCCCGCTGCTGGATGGCCTGGGCGTGCTTCTGGCGAAGGGACGCGATCTCGGCGTCCTTGGCGGCCAGGGCCTTCTTCAGATCGGCGCTCTGAGCCGCGAGGAGCCGGGCCTGCTTTTCGGTGGGGGGCTCCTGCTGACGCGGCTGTTGACATCCGGCGAGCGTCGTGAGAACAGTCGCGGCGAGAACAGCGAAGACGTGCCTTCTCATGTCAAAGTCCTTTCGAATCGGCTGCTTCACTCGAAGAGAACCGCCAGACGCTTCTTCTCCTCCAGATCGATGGCCGCCGGGCTCGTCCACACCGCCCTCTCCAGACTCTTGCGGCAGGGGCAATCCTCGTTCACGAGCACTTTGTCGCTGGCCAGCAGCGCCTGGATCAGCTTGAGGCAGTTGTTCGTGGCGGTCTGGAGGTTCGAGAGAATCTCCGCCAGCAGGGTTTCCTTTGTCTTGTCCTTTTCGTGCGGCCGCCAGCAGTCGTAGTCGCTGGCCAGCGCGATCAGGGCGTAGCACATCTGGGCCTCGCGGGCGAGCTTGGCCTCCGGCATGGCGGTCATCCCGATCAGGTCGCCGCCCCAGTGACGGTGCATCAGCGACTCGGCCCGCGTCGAGAATTGAGGCCCTTCCATGCAGACGTACGCGCCGTCCAGATGGGTCGTGACGTCCAGCGGCGTCGCGACGTGGACCAGGGTCTCCTTGAGCCTGGCGCAGACAGGCTTGGACAGCTCGCAGTGGACCGCGCCGTAGTCGTCGAAGAAGGTGTTCCTGCGTTTGAACGTCTTGTCGATGAATTGATCGACGAGGACCAGGTTGCCCGGGGCGACCCTTTCCCTCAGCGATCCGACGGCGCCGCTGGCGATGACTGTGTGCACGCCGAGCGACTTGAGCGCGAAGATGTTTGCGGCATAGGGGACCCGGCTGGGGGGGAGCTTGTGGCCCGGGCCGTGACGATTGACGAAGGCGACTCTGCGATTGCCCAACTCGCCGAGGAGAATGGGCCCGCTCGGCTTGCCGAACGGCGTCTCCATCTCTCGAAACTCCACCGCGGACAACTGCGCGGCCAGCGCATCGCCCAAACCCGTGCCACCGATGATCCCGACCAACTCACCTGCCATGCCTGTCTCCTTTCTGGTCGGACATCATAGCGGGTTTGGCTGCCGATGTCGATGGGGTGCGGGAGGCAGATCGGGATAATCGCGAGGATGCCTCGTCGGGCCCCATTCGAAGAAGGTGCGTGGTATGCACCCTACGGATCAGGGCTGCGTGTTGTTGCAGGGTGCGTACCACGCACCGATCCGCTGTTTTTGTTCCGTCTTCTTCTGAACAATCGCCCCGGCCAGCCATAGTAGAGGGAAAACCGAACCCGATTTCAGGAGCCCAGCGTATGGATCTGGTCGTCACTGTCAAAGAAGTCAAAGGCGTCTGTCCCGTCCACAAGGTCGGCGATTCCTTCACGCTCAAGGCCTGCTTTCAGCTCGTCAGCGACATTCCGGTCTGCATGCACGGCCTGGCGTCGCTGATGCCCTGGTACAACGCCCTGCGGGTCTCCGAACCCGCCGAATGGGGCCTCGACGGCAAGCAGGACAAGACCAAGGCCTACGTCCAATGCCCCGACGTCTGCCAATACACCGGCGGCGGCACGGTCGTCTACGAGATCGCGAAAGTCAATGCGTGAGGAAAGTGCCTCGTGACCCGTGACTCGTGCCTCGGAGATGCTGCGGGTCACGGATTCGCTATTTCGTCGAGAACTTGTGCACCGTCTGGCTGGTGAACTTTTTGCCGGGCTCCAGGACCGTGGACGGGAACATCGGCTTGTTCGGCGAGTCGGGATAGTGCTGGGTCTCCAGGCAGAAGGCCGCGTACTTGACGTAGGCTTTGTCGCCTTTGCCGAGGAGCGAGCCATTCATGTGGTTGGCGGTGTAGAGCTGCACGCCGGGCTCGGTGGTGGAGACTTCCATGAAGCGGCCGGTCGTCGGCTCGTAAGCGGTCCCGCAGGGTTTCATCGCGCCCGCGGCGCCGTTGAGGACGTAGTTGTGGTCGTAGCCGTTGCCGAGCTGGCGGATTCGCGAGCCGATCTTCCTGGGCGCGAGGAAATCCAGCGGGGTGCCGACCACGCTGACGGTGATCCCGGTGGGGATCAGGCCCTTGTCGACCACGGTGAACCGGTTGGCGTTGATCGTCAGCTCGGTGCCGAGGACGTCGCCGTTGCCCTGGCCTGCGAGATTCCAGTAGGCGTGATTCGTCAGGTTGACGACGGTCTTCTTGTCCGTCTCGGCCTCGTAGTTCATCCGAAGCTCGTCGTCGTTGGTCAGCGTATACGTGACGATAACCCGCAGATTGCCTGGATAGCCCTCTTCGCCGTCCTTGCTGAGATAACTGAGCTTGACCCAGGCCTGATCCTCGGAGGCCGTCACTTCCTCGGGCGTCCAGAGCTTCTTGTCGAAACCCTGGATGCCGCCGTGGAGGTGGTTGGGTCCGTTGTTGGCGGCCAGCTTGTACTCGACGCCGTCGAGAGTGAACGTGGCGTTGCCGATGCGATTGGCGTAGCGGCCGATGACCGCAGCCGCACAGCCGCCGCGGTTGAGGTATCCGTCGAAATCGTCGAAGCCCAGGAGCACGTCGTCGAGCTTGCCGTTGCGGTCGGGGACTTCCAACGACACGATGATCGCCCCGTAGTTGGTGATGCGGGCCCTGAGCCCCTTGGCATTCGTCAGCGTATACAGAAAGACATCGCCGCCTTCAGGCATGCGGCCAAACGCCTCGGTATGAATATTCATCAGTCTATTCTCCTTCGTTGTCGCCGGGGTTACGGCGTCCGTCGAACTCGTCGCGTTTTGCGCCCTTGCAACGGTGCAAACGGTCGCTACGGCAATGAGACCCACCAGATTCCTCGCGTTCATCTCCGCACCCCGAGCCAATCTGCAATCATTTACGATTTACGACTTACTATTTACTATTTGCCCCCACGCCCGTCATCCCCTCGTCTCGTCGGGCGGCAGGCGTCAAATAATAAATCGTAAATTGTCAATTGTAAATGCCTAAGGTCCCGCTGTCACGCGAATATCGTCGATATAAATCATGCCGGAGCCACTGGGTTTCGGGTTGGT
Source organism: Phycisphaerales bacterium (assembly GCA_039679525.1). Classification (GTDB taxonomy): domain Bacteria; phylum Planctomycetota; class Phycisphaerae; order Sedimentisphaerales; family Anaerobacaceae; genus PLanc-01. The sequence continues at coordinate 7,263 of JBDKUU010000897.1, forward strand.
CCTGTCCCCGACGCCCAGGTACAGGCGCCGGATCGACGCCAGGTTCACGCCCGCCTGGGCGAATTGGCTCAAGGGGATCGTCCACCGGGTCCAGTCGGGGAGGTTCACAGCGCCGGGATTGGGATGCGTCACGATTGCGATCTTGCCCTTGGAGTCGGACAGGGCCACGTACAGCTTGTCCTGGGAATTGCCCGGCTGATCCATCTCGGTCTGGGCCGCCTTCCAGGACCCCGAGACGCTGCCACTGAAGGCGATCTGAGAGAGTTCGGCGGTGGCGATCACATCCGGCCGGTGGCTGCTGACGCACAGCCCGACGTACACCTGCTGGGGCAAGTCCATCGTCAGGACGACCGGCTGACCGCCGATGTCCACGACGTCCGACCAGGACGAGCCGTCCTGCGACGTGGCAGCGGTCAGGCGATTGCCCTCGCGGGTCAAACGAACCCAACAGGGGATCTCGACGCCTTCATGCAGAGTCTGCACACGCGCCTCGCTGTCATAGGGGCAGCACCCGAACAATAAGCCGTATCCCCCGGTGGCTGCAAGAATTGCGTACTGTGAGCCCGTGTCCGGAGCATCGGCGATCATAACCCCGGCTCGGGCCCAGCCCTGGGCATTGGTGAGGCTGTCGATTCTCGCAGTGATCGTGCCGTCGCCATCCAGCCGTCGGTAGACGAAGCGGTAAGGATCGTACGCGCACTCCATTTCGCCGCCGGAACCGCTGATGACGATGCTGCCTTCCGGGGTCTCTCGGAAGGACACCGGCGCCCCGGCGAACCACAGGCTCAGCTCGGCGGCCCCGTGGGCGGTCCAGTCCTGGGGCGTGCTCCAGACCCGCTCGGTCTCGGAGTAGTGCGGAATCCGGGCGTTGTTGTAGTCGAACGGCATGGATTGCTCGCCCCGGTGGACGCGGATCGGCCAGGAGCCCGAGACCGCGTATCCGATGGTCGAGCCGGTGCCGTTGATCCAGCCGTCGGTCCATGTCTCGTAGATTCGGCTGCCATCCTCGTCTGTGTAGCTCTCGAAATCGTCGATCGGGATGAAGTTGGCCGTGGTGAAACTCCATACGTTGCCCGCCCAGGGGCTGTGGATCTCGGCCTCGTTGACTTCGTCGATCCTCCAGTAATACGTACGGTTCCAGTCGAGCGGGCCCGTGCGGACTTGGGGCAGATCGGCCGGCAGTCGGCCGAGGTAGACATCTTTGCTCGCCGGGGTGGCCTCTGCGATCGTGTCGGCGTCCGGACCGAAGTAGACGTCGTGGTGCGTCGCCTTCCATCCGGCCGTCCAGCGGAGCGTCAGGTCGTTCTGGGTCTCGATCGCCTTATTGGCCGGGAACGGGTCCCGGGCTCGCAGCGGCGGCTGAAGCGAGCCGGCGGGGACGATCTGCCGGGCCATGGTGCGGCTCTGCCAGAACAATTGGATCATGGCCTCGCCCTGGCCCACCTCGTACTCCAGCCGGATGGGGTAGACCCGCCCGGCGGTCAGTCTTGTCGTCCCCTTGTCTTCTACCGCCGCGGAGGTCAGGAGCCGCCGCTCGACGAGTTTGACGTCGTCGACCCACAGGCTCACGTAACCATTCGTGCGAACGGTGAACGTGTAGTCGTCCGTGAAGACGGGCTCCAGATCGCCGGTCCAGAGGACGGAGAAGTAGTCGGGCTCCAAGTCCGGATCGGGGGAGCCGCTGCCCCAGAAGAAATCGATGCCGGGGTCGACCCGCGTGAGGACCGGGTCGCCGAAGCGGCTCATGTTGTCGAAGTACTCGCCTTTGACGCCGCCGCCGAGCCCCAGCGTCGTGAAGCTCCAGAGCGGTCCTGGGTAGATCCGCCCGTCGGCGGCAATCTCGTCGATCTTCCAGTAATACGTGATGTCTCCGATGAGGCGGCCGGGGTCGAGAGTCGTGGTTTCGCGTCGGCCCCGATAGGTCCAGCCGGCCTTGTCGAGAACCGCCTGCCGGCTGGGGCCGAAGTAGATGTCGTGTGCGACCATGTACATGCCCGACTGCCAGCTCATCTGGGTGTTTGGATCGACGAATTTCGCGCCGTCGCGGGGACTGGGCCCGTGCGCGGTGGAAGGGGCGGTGGTGAAGCTCCAGACGTCGCCCGTATAGACGTTCGCGCGGTCGGCCTCCACCTCGTCGACCCGCCAAAAGTAGGTTGTCGAGGGCTGCCAGTCCGGCGTCTTGAAGCCCTGCGGCGGCCAGTAGCTGCCGCTGAAGAGGAGATCCTCGGGTCCCAGTTGCGGCGTGGCGCCGAGGTATAGCTCGTGCAGCCGGGCGGTGTGCCCGGACGACCAGGTCGGCAGGTCCGGGACGACATCGACTGCCCC
>JBDKUU010000898.1:0-5452 GCA_039679525.1 Phycisphaerales bacterium
GATGTTCGCCTACGAGGACGGCGGCGGGAAGTACCTGCCGCGACCGGCCGCGAATTGCGACGTCACGATTCGCCTGCCGCCGGACATCTGGCGGCGCAAATACGAGATCATCACCGGCGCGTACGGATTCGCCCCCGACAGCTTCGAGGCGAAGACCACGCCGAAAGAGGAGACCTTCTGGGTGATCGGGAAGGGAAAATGATTGAAGGTAGGAACGTAAGAAGGAAAGAAGGTAAGACCGCGAGGGCCTGAGCGCCTCCGACCTTCCTACGTTCTTACGTTCTTACTTTCTTGCGTTCTTACGTTCACTCTTCTGGGGGGATTTGAAGCATGAGAGTGCTGCTTCTGTACGACTATCCGCCGTCGCCGTCGGGTCTGGCGACGCAGGGCCATCTGCTGCACCGCGGCCTGGAGGAATTGGGCGTCGCGGTCCATTCGGTTCACTACGAGTCGGCCCAGGAAAAGGAATGGCTCTATCGATGGTTCAAGCCCGACATCGTCCTGGGGGTCGGCTATTGGGGCCATGTGCCGCATCTGGTTCTGCACCCGCAGCGGCACGGCGTCGAAGCGGTGCCCTGGCTGGTCGCCGACGGGTATATGGCCGATTTTCGCGAGATCCTCGACAAGCTCCGCCTGATCCTGGCGACCTCCAAATGGGTCAAGAGCGTTTACGTTCGCGACGGACTCTCCGGCGGCAATATCGAGATTCTCCCCGTGGGCTGCGACACGGACGCATTCGCCCCGCGGGATCGAGACGATCCGAAGGTGGCCGCGGTTCGCGAGTCGCTCGGCGTGGCCCCCGACCAGATCCTGATCCTGACGGTAGGGGGCGACGCCACGAGCAAAGGGGCCCAGGAAGTCATGCAGGCCCTGGCTTTGATCGACAAGCAGGCTCCGCCCTGGAAGTACGTCTGCAAGGTCTGGCCGCAGGCTCGCACGAAGCGACAAAACGACATCGATCTGAAGTTGGCGACACAGTTGGGCATCGAGAAGAACGTTCTCTACATGACGAACATCACCTCCCGCAACTTCATGCCCTACCTGCTGGCCGCTTGCGACATCTATGCGGCGCCGTCCAGACTGGAGGGGTTCGGCATGCTCCAGGTCGAAGCCAACGCCTGCGGCAAGCCGGTGATCGGCATCAACGCCATGGGCCTTCTCGACACTATGGTCCACGGTGAGACCGCCTACCTGGCCCGGATCGCGGAAGAGATCCGCATCAAAGAGGCGATCGTCGGCGACGAGCCCGGCCGACGCGTGGTCTTCGACAACCCCCGTGTGGTCGACTATCGCGCCAGCGTTCACGACATCGCCGACTACCTTTCGAAGCTGATGCAGAACCCCGAGCTGCGCAACAAGATGGGCGAGGCCGGGCGTAAACGCGCCGTCGAAAACTACAGCTTACGCGTCGTCGCCAGGCGGTTTGTGCAGATCATTGGAGAGAGATTCGGATTGTCCTGACGTCGAAATCGCACCCTTGTCGTTTGGAGGGAGCCGATATGGCGTACGACGAAGCGAAGATCAGCCGGGCGAAGGCCGCAGCGGTCGAGGTTCTTCTCCACAACATCGAAGGCCCGTTCGAGGGACTGCCGCGGACGGCGGGCTGGGCTTACCCCGAGCCGTACACGCGGGACCTGATGATCTCCCTGCTGGGCGTGCTCGTCTCGGGCGAAGGCAGACTCGTCGAAGCGTGGCGCCGCGTCCTGGAAAGGCTGGCCGAGCGCCAGACTTCGCACGGCCACATTCCGTCGCTGGTCAATGATCCCGAGGACCTCGGGGCCAGCGACACCACGCCCTTGTTTCTGATGGCGGTGGGCCTGTTCCGCCAGGCCACCGGCGAAGCGGACTTTCTGAAAGAAGCGGCGGACAAGGCCCTGACATGGATGCTGTATCAAAGCCCCGCCGACCACGTCATCGTCGCGCACCTGCCCACCAGCGACTGGCGCGACGAGCAGTGGGTCATCGGTTACGGCCTGTTCGTCAACATGGTGTACTACGCGGCGCTGCGGTTGTTGGAGCAGCACGATCTGGCTGCCAGACTCCGCGAGAGAACGGACCAGTTCGCCGTCTCCACCGACGGCCGCGAAAAGCACGTGCACGAGGGGCTCCTCCTGCCCTACAAGCCCTACTACGCGATGTGGTCCTATAAAATCTTTCGCAGCGAGCGATTCGATCTGCTGGGCAACAGTCTGGCGATCCTCTCCGGCATGGCCTCTTCCGTCCGGGCCGGCTGCATCAGCCGGTGGGTCGAGGGCGAGTGCGAGGCGATGCGTCACAGCGGCGATCTCGCGGGGTTGCTGCCGCCGAACTTCTTTCCTTACGTCCGTCCGAACGAGCCCGACTGGCATCCTCGCTACGAGCAGTTCAATCAGCCGGGAGAATACCACAACGGGGGCATCTGGCCGTTCGTTTGCGGTTTCTATGTCGCGGCCCTGGTCGCCGCGGGCCGGCATCATCTGGCCAGGAGGCGGCTCCATGCCTTGACCGACCTGATCCGTTCCGCACGCAATCCGGACCTGGAGTTCGGCTTCAACGAATGGCACCGCGCCCAGGACGGTGCCCCTTGCGGGCAGGATTGGCAGACCTGGTCGGCCGCGATGTATCTGTATGCCGCCCATTGCGTCGAGACCCGCACGACTCCCTTCTTCGACGCGATCCGCGCGGCCCGGCCCGTCGAATGGGTCTGGTGAAATGAAAAGGGGACATTCTACTTTTCCCCGCCGACTTGTTTCGGTGGGTGCTTCCCAGGTGAAAAGTAGAATGTCCCCTTTTCAAAAGGTTGCATTCACGGCCTGATTCCTTATCCTAAGGACGGCGTTGCCGCGGGTTGCGGCTTTCACTTGGGAATTGCGTATGATCGAACGGATTCGGGCTCTTCTCTTGCCGGCGATTTGCGTCGCGTTTCTCGGCTGCGCGAATGTCGAACCTTCGCCTTCGCCCGTTCCCGTTCCCGCTCCCCAGCCCGTCCAGACGCCGATCTCGCCCGCGACGCAGCCGGCGGAAACGAAGCCGGACGCAAACGCTGCTCCGATCGACGTGAACGAGCCGGCGGCACAGGCGGCGGACACGCCCGATTCCAACACCCCGCCGGCGGGCGAGCCCCATGTTGCGGTGGCTGAGCCGAAAATCGAAGTTCCCGTCGCGGCCGTGCCCGTGCCCAATCAGGTCGTCGCACAGACTCCGCCTCCGTCTTCGGCAGCGTCCTTCGTGGATCGGTACGCCGCGATCCTGGCGACGTACGTTCGCGAAGACGGCCTGGTGGATTACGGCGACCTCCGCCGCCACCGGCTGGAGCTCAAATCGGTCTTGACCCTGCTCGATGAACTGGATCCGAACGTCTACGAAAGCTGGTCCTCGCAGGAGAAGCTGGCCTTCTGGATCAACGCCTACAACCTCAAGATGCTGGACATCATCGCCCGCAACTACCCCATCGAGTCTTCGTGGTGGCTCCGACTGACCTGGCCCCCGAGCGACATCCGGCACATCCAGGGCATCTGGACTGACTACCGGTTCATCGTCATGGACGAGGAGTTCACGCTGGCCGAAGTGGAGCAGCGGTATTTCCGGGACAACGCGGACGGATTCGACGCCCGCCCCGGCGGCGATCCTCGCGTTTGGCTGGCCCTGAACTACGCCGCGCAGTCCGGCCCGCCGCTTCGGAATCGGCCGTACGGAGGCGAGGGAGGCAGTGGAAGCGTGGAAGCGAGTAAGCGTGGAAGCGGAAGGACAGAAGATGGTCCGCATGATTCCACGCTTCAACGCGTCAACGCTTCTGCGCTTCCACTTCAGACCCTCCTCGATCGCCAGCTCGACGATCAGGTCAAGCGATTTCTGGGTACGCCGCAGGGGCTCCAGATCGACCGCCAGAAGATGGTCGTGCGGCTGTCGGCCCTGTTCAAGCCGAGCTGGCGAGGCAAAGAGTTCATCGCCCGCTACGGCACCGACAAAAAGTTCAAGAGCCGCGAGCCCGCCACCCGGGCCGTGCTGAACTTTCTCACGAACTATCTCTCCCGCGAGGACGTCGAGTTCCTCGAAGTCGAGAACTACTCCCTCGAGTACCTCAATTTCGACTGGCGGCTCAACGACACCGCCAAAGGCTATTGATGATGGATTATGGATGATTGATGTTACGCGTCCCATGAGTCGTATCTGTCCTATAGGTCCTATTTCGCCATCCGGAATGCAAACAAGGCTTTTTTTATTGACGGTGCGGCCCGCAGCCCTATGATAACCATTTGCTTTCGCCACGATGGCGAAGCCGTTGCGAGGACATATAGGAGATGGTACAGAAAATGAATTCGACAAATCCCAACTGCGACATGCGGAACCACTTGTTCACCAGCGAATCGGTGACGACGGGCCATCCCGACAAGGTGGCGGACCGCATCTCGGACTCCGTGCTCGACGCGATGATCGCCCAGGACCCGGCCAGTCGCGTGGCCTGCGAGACGCTGGTCAAGAACGACGCCGTCGTCATCGCCGGCGAGATCACCTCCAACGCCGTGGTGAACATCGCCCAGGTAGCCCGGGACGCGATCCAGCGCATCGGCTACGACGATCCTGAGCTGGGCTTCCACTATGACCACTGTGCCGTCATGGTCGCGGTCAGCCGCCAGAGCCCGGACATCTCCCAGGGCGTCACCGAGGGCGAAGGCCTGCACAAGGAGATGGGCGCCGGCGACCAAGGCCTGATGTTCGGCTACGCCTGCCGGGAGACCCCCGAGCTGATGCCGATGCCGATCCTGCTGGCGCACAAGCTGACGACCCGCCTCGAGAAGCTGCGGCAGAACAACAAGCTCCCCTGGCTCCGGCCCGACGGCAAGAGCCAGGTCACCGTCGAATACGAGAACAACAAGCCCAAGCGAATTCACACAGTCCTGGTCTCCACGCAGCATGACCCGGACATCAAGCACCGCGACCTTCGCAACGAGATCATCGAGAACATCATCCTGCCCGTGATGCCGGCCAAGCTGCTCGACAAGGAGACCAAGTTCCATGTCAACCCGACGGGCCGGTTCGTGCTGGGCGGCCCGAAGGCCGACTGCGGCTTGACCGGCCGCAAGATCATCGTGGACACCTACGGCGGCCGCGGCCGTCACGGCGGCGGCGCCTTCAGCGGCAAGGACCCCTCCAAGGTCGATCGCACCGCCTGCTACATGGCCCGCTACGTCGCCAAGAACATCGTGGCCGCCGGCCTGGCCGAGTGCTGCGAAGTCCAGGTCTCCTACGCCATCGGCGTGGCCGACCCGATCTCCGTCTACGTGAACACCGAAGGCACCGCCAAGATCAGCGAGATCAAGCTCAGCAAGATCGTCTGCGACCTGTTCCCGCTGACGCCCAAGGGCATGATCAAGCACCTGAATCTGCTGCGGCCGATCTTCGAGGACACCTCGCACGGCGGTCACTTCGGCCGGAACCTCCCGAACTTCACCTGGGAGAAGACCGATATGGT
>JBDKUU010000899.1:0-1649 GCA_039679525.1 Phycisphaerales bacterium
GTTCCTGGCCGCCCGCAAGAAATTCGCGGACCGCTACGACCTGGGACAGCTTATCGACAGCCGCGAGAGAAGGAAGATTATGGGCGATTTCTTCCTCTCGCCGATGGACGTCTACCTGGACCGCACGTTCCCCGATTCGGTCGTGCGTGCCATCAGCAACTTCGATTCGCACGGCTTCACGATTCACCCGATGTTCATGCTCCGCCCGCCGGACCGCAAGGCCCTGCCCTGCTATGTCCCCTATCGCTGCCTGTTGCCGAAGGGCGTCGAAGGCGTGCTCGTCACCGGCCTGGGCGTCAGCGCGCACCGCGATGTGATGCCCGTGATCCGAATGCAGCCGGACGTGCAGAACCAGGGGTATGCCGCCGGAGTCGCCGCCGCGACGGCCGCCCGAACGGGCCAGACGCCCCGCGAGATCGACGTCCGCCGATTGCAGGAGCATCTCGTCAGGAAGGGCAATCTGCCAGCGGACGTCCTCACGCAAATGGACTCGGTCCCCCTGCCCAAGGAGAGAGTCGAACAGGCCGTGCGAAACATCGTGAAGGACTTCAACGACATCGAAGTCGTCTTCGCCCAGCCGGATGACGCTCTTCCCCTGCTTCGCAAGGCATACAAGACAGCTGATTCGGGGCAAGACCAATTGATCTACGCCCACAATCTCGGCATCCTGGGCGACGCGACCGGGGCCGAGACACTGGCTGAAGCCGTCGCCGCCCGCGAATGGGATAAGGGCTGGAAATACACAGGCATGGGCCAGTACGGCCCGAGCATGAGCCCGCTGGACAGCCTGATCATCGCCCTGGGCCGAACGCGAAAGCACGTTGCCATCGAGCCCGTCCTGGCCAAAGTCGCCCAGTTGGGGCCCGACCATGAACTGTCTCACCACCGGGCCGTGGCCATGGCCCTGGAGACGCTCGGCGATCGCGCCGCCGCAAAGCCTCTGGCCGACCTGCTGAGCAAGCCCGGCATGGCCGGCCATGCGTGGACCGACATCAACGCGGCCACCAGGGGCATTCCGCCCAGCGACGTCGACACCTCGACCCGCGAGTGCTCGCTCCGCGAGCTGATCCTGGCCCGAGCGCTCTACCGCTGCGGGGACTACAACGGCCTCGGCGAGAAGATCCTCAGACAGTACGCCCAGGATCTGCGAGGTCACTATGCCCGACACGCTCTGGCGATTCTCAAGGAGAAGAACCCGTCGAACTGACGATTCGGAGATGTCTGATGAGTTTTGACGAGCAACTTCGGCAATTCATGGTCGGACGCCATGCTTACGCCTCGTAAGCATGTCTGTTCTTCGCGTGGAGCATGTCTACGAGGCGTAGACATGGCGCCCAGCAGTCCACGGGCTTGCATTACCGGTTTTGTTTGTCAAAACTCATTAGGACAAGCGAGAACAATCGGATAGGGGAAATGCCCATGCAGACCCAGCGGCCCGCACATGTCGTCTATCTCTCAGCGGTTTTCGCCGTCAGCCTCGTTCTTGTCTTCGGCCTGCTGGTCAGACCCTCGTTCGTGTTTCCCGTGGCCGGTCTGCCCTTGTACCTGGCGGCCTCGCTGTACGAACTGTTCGGCGGGCGCGAGGGGTCTCTCATCCTGTGGCTGCTGTCCCTCGGGGCGGTGTTCCTGTGCCTGACGCTGCTTGCGTT
>JBDKUU010000900.1:0-2994 GCA_039679525.1 Phycisphaerales bacterium
GTATCGTACTGCTCAGCTTCCTGCGGGCAGACTGGCAGTGGTGCTCGTAGAGTTCGCAGCCCAGGAAAGACCGACCCAGGCGGAGAGCCACGACCCCAGTCGTCCCCACGCCGCAGAAGGGATCGAAGACGATGGCGGGCTCGGCGTCGGTATGGATGTCCACCCATTCGAGCTCGCAACGATCCGGCTTGGCAGCCGCACGCCGTGGCAGTGAACCATCGGGGTTGACCCAAAGTGGGCAGGTCAGGGCGATGGGCATCTCACACACGTTCTCGGGGATCGGGCTCAGGTGGGCGTTCCCGCTGCGATCCGACCCGAAGAGCCAGACGTCGGGCGGCGTGGGCTCGTCGAGCACGAGTGGGAGGATCATCCGGTCGCCGGGAAGGTAGCGGCTACCATTGGTCTTTCGCCCGGAGATCCCCACGCCACGGGCGTCCGCCCACGGGTGGTCCGTCCGGCAGAAACGGAGCAGGTACTCGTGCCCGTTGCCATTCAATCGCCAGGCGTTGCGGTCCGTCGCGAGGTCGCCGTGGATGGTACCGTCGGGCAGCAGGGCTGACTTGGCCCAGACCACCCGGTCGAGCAGCTTCCATTCCCGTTGTTGCATCGCCGTGGCGAACAGTTCGGGGATGCCGAGGAGTACGCGTCCGTCACGACTGTCTCGCAGGTTGACCCAGAGTGAGCCCAACTCGTGCAGCGGCATCGCATCGAATATCTCGCAGAGGGTCTCGACATACTCACGGGGATCACGCTCGTGGCCAATCTCCAATGGTGAATCGCCACAAGCCTTCAGCCCGTAGTGTGGGGGGCTGGTCAGCACGCAGTGGACTTGCCGCTCGAGCGATTCGAGATGCTCCCTGACGTCCCCGCAGATCACGTCGTACCACTGACTGGCGGGTGACGGGAACGGCGTGTGGATGACCTGGCGGCCTGGAAGCACCGTGGTCGTCAGAGCCGCCGGTTCCATCAGCCCGTGGACAGTCAGCCCGCAGCGGATCTGGCAGTCGCGGCAGCGGCCGCAACAGGCATTCGTGTGGTCGGCATCGGGCTGCTGCTCGCCTGCTGCAGGGCTGCGGGACTTCAGGATGACTTTGTCGGCCCCCACCATCAGGATGGCTTGGGCGACCACCGGGTCGTCCTCCGGTTCGGATTCCGTGATCACCCAGATGATGGTGCGGATACCCCAGTTGAGGAAACGCTGAATGACGGCGAACTGGGACTCAAGCTGCTCCAGCGAACTTGCCGCTGAGACCGAGTGTCCCACGACCACATTGTCGAGGGCGGCGAGCCAGGCCATCATGGCCTCGCTGGGCCTGAAGGCGGCGGAGCAAACGGTCGTGAAACGGTCGTTTCCGTTCACTTCTGCCCAACGCTGCAGAATCCCCAGGGAGATGGACAGGTCGCCGCTGCAAGGCTCGGATGACTCCCGCCAAGTCGCGATCTCACCAATCCAGTTCGGCCGGACGAGACCATCGAGGCACGGGTCGCCGTCATCTGGCAGAGTGACGCCGACTTCGCTGAGGTCGGCTCCACCGTCGCCGAACGAGCACGAGCCAATGAGCCCCATCTCGCCGCTGATGAATGACTGGTCGGTGCGGGTGGCACGCCGCACACGCACGGAAGTGGTCGGCACGCCCGCCTGAACGAACTGGACCGCGTGCTGGTTGAGCCAGCGGGTCTTCAGTTGCCCGGCGGCGAGCAAAGCGATCTCATCCAGGGACAGGTTCGCCGCGAGTTCGCCCGGCTCGTCGGTGGGCGGGTCCCACATGGAGCGGGCGGTCTCGATTTCCCGGATGGCATTGGGGATGACGCTGATGTCCGCTTCGGGGTGACCGGACAGCCTGCCGGTCAGGATCGTGGTCACCCTGCGGAGCACGGTGTCGGGGTCGGGCGGAGTCCACGACTGCCTGCGACCGGCGTCCTTGGGCACGGCGGTCAGTTCGCCGGAGGCGAGTTTCACGGCGATCTGCCGCTTCTCGTCCTCGGGGCAACGGGAGAGCTTTTCGAGGTCTCCCTGCTTCAGGGGCGAGGAGGACTTACGCAGCAGGTCTCGGACGTCTGCCAGGCCCTTGGCTGTCTGGACCCACTTCTGGACCGTGCGAGGCTCGCAACCCATCTTCGCTGCGGCGTCGGAGGTGAAGCAGGGCTGATATGACGAGACTGCTTCGCCACGTCGGACTTTCCGCATCCGCTCCGGGGTGCCGTACTTGGTCTCCGGGTACAGAAGCTCGTAAATCTCCTGCCGCCGCAGCAGGGCCCAGCCCCGATCGAGGTCGCTCAGTTCGACCCGGATCAGGTTGGCATCGATCCCCGCCAACTCATTGCGAAGGTCACCGAGATCAATGAGCTTCACATCTATCTCATCCCAGCCCAGCAGCTTGGCTGCAGCCAGACGCAGTGCCCCGTCCCTGAGCCCGACCGGCGTGATGAGAATTGGGGCGAGTTGCCCCAACTCCTGTAGGCTCTGGGCCATCTCGGCCACGCTGTCGTCATCGTGGCCCCGTGCGTTGTCGGGGATGACGATCTCTTCGATGCGGCGTGTGGAAATCGAGGCGTCCGCCCACAACTGTGTCGCGAAGTTCCTCTCTTGGCGTCCGTTCAAAACCTGCTCGCAAGCTATCATATCTTCAGTTCCTTCTGCCCCAGCGAGTGAGGAATGTGAGCCCACCGCTGGTATCTCGTTACACCGCCGGGCCTTGGCCCCGGCCCAACACTCACCGTGAGAGTGATTTGTCGCTGGGCCGCCACGATGTTGAATTGGTGATTTGATTGTACGAGCCTGGAGTGGGCTGGACCAAGGGCAGGGGCGAGAGCCCAACGGGCACAGGGGCTGATGGAGATTCAGACGCCGTTTCTTTTAGGGGTATGGCATACCCCTCGGGACTGTGTTAGACTGGTTTGGGTCACGAATATATGAAAGGTAGGCCATCAATGCGACACCTCACACTCGACGCCATTCGGGCTCGTCAGGACTTCGACTTGAGGCACGCCGAC
>JBDKUU010000901.1:0-10302 GCA_039679525.1 Phycisphaerales bacterium
CCGCGAGGGTTCGGCTCTCCTGCCAGGTCAAAGTCAAGAACAACCTTCGGATCCAGATCCCCCGCGAGCTGTTCGCGATCCGCGAATACATTACCCGTTGCACGAGGATCGAGGATCTTACGCACGACATGAAGCTCTTTCGCTTCCAGTTGATCGAGCCGGCGGCGATCGATTACATCCCGGGCCAATACGTTCAACTGCTCACGCCGGTCTATGAGAAAAGTCCGGTGGAGGTCTATCGAGCGTACTCGATCGCCTCGGACCCGGCGCAGAAGGGGATCATCGACCTGATCATTCGCCTGGTGCCCAACGGGATCTGCACGACCTACTGTTTCAACTATCTCAAGGAAGGCGACGAGGTCAGGCTCAACGGCCCCTACGGCAACTTCCGACTTTCGGACACCGACGCTCCGATCGTGTTCATCGCCGGCGGCTCGGGCATGGCGCCGATCAGGAGCATCCTGCACCACATGAGGAACATCGCAAGCAAGCGGGAAGCGGTGTACTACTTCGGGGCCAACCGAGTCAAAGAGATGTTCATGGTGGAGGAGATGCGCCGCTTCGAATCGGATCTGGCGGGTTTCCGAATTGTGCCGGTGATCGCAAAACCCGATCCCGACGAAACCTGGACCGGCGAGACCGGCCTGGTGACGCACGCCGTGCAAAGGGGAGTGAAGAACGGTCCCTTGTGCGAGGCTTATCTGTGCGGCAGCCCGGGCATGATCGACGCTTCGATCAAGGTCCTCAACGATCTGGGCGTGACGAACGACAGAGTTTTCTATGACAAGTTCGCGTGAGAAGGCGATATGAAACAAGGGCCCGACATACAGGAACTGGACGTGACCTTGAGGGTATCGACCCTGGTCGCAGGCGGGTTCATGGGCAGCGATCCGCGCAGCGTGACCGAGGTGATCGACGCCGACGCGGGGGAGTTGTCGCGATTGGGCGTGACCGACAAGGAGCTTGCCGCGAGGATGAAGGAGATCACGGATAAGGCCGCTCCGGCGCAGGGAACCTGGGCCCAGGTGACTCCCGGCCTCGAGGCCCAGGTGGACGAAACGAGAGGGTCCACGCCTTGCCCCTGGCGGCACCACGGCAGGTACTTCAAACGGGTGACCACGGTTCGACGCGAGGGTTCGGACAAGGTCCTCCGCTGGTCGGACCTGAACACGCACATGATCGCCATGCACGGGTTCTTCGAAGGCAGAGACTCGACGTTCCGGCTCGAACCGGCCGAACTGGTCAGGATGCTCTTCTGACAGACGCGTTCGCAGTGACGCCGTGAGGCGTTGTCTTCTTCGCTTATGCGCCACAAACCGCTGAGAAGAGAGGATATGCCCTTACGGGCACACTACGAACCGAGGCCGCAGGAACCGCTGATCCCTCCACACGGCATTTTCCCGTTCTTCCCATCGGACGCTGGGGGTTTTGCTCATTGATTTTGGTTCGCAAGCCATTCCCGCAGGCCTGAGAATCGAACCATTCAACCATTCCCATGCTATTAGTAACAGCGAGAGGTCGTGAACGGATATCACGACCCTTGGGATTGGGAAGGAAGGCATATGGGCGTGAAACTGTATAGAGAGCCTCAACTGAAGCAGCCCGTTATGATCTGCGGCTGGTCCGGCATCGGAAAGGTCGGGCTGGTCGCCATCAACACGATGCGTCGGCTGGCGAGGGCCGAGCCGTTCGGCGAGATCGAGCCGGAGGGCTTCTTCGAGCCTTCGCAGGCCGTGATCGTCAACGGGCTGATCGAAGACATGCGATTCCCGGCCACGAAATTCTACGGCTTCCACGGCCGCGGCAACGACGTGGTCTTCGTGGTCGGCGAGCAGCAACCCGCCGACGCGGACAAGACCTACGAGATGGCCGAGATGGTTCTCGACGTCGCCGACGCGCTGGGTTGCCGGCGGATCTACACGGCCGGCGCGGGCGTGACGACGATTCACCACACGAACAAGCCGAAGGTGTGGGCCGTGCCGAACACGCCGGACCTGATTCCCGAGATTCGGGAGTATCACAACACCATCCTGATGTCGGAGATCGGGGGCCGGGAGGGCGAGGGCTCGATCACCGGCCTGAACGGCCTGCTTCTGGGCGTGGCCCGGAGCCGGGACGTAGAGGCCGTTTGTCTGATGGGGGAGGTTCCGTACTATTTGCAGGGCGCGCCTTGGCCCTATCCGAAGGCGTCGATTTCGATCCTGGAGGTTCTCGGCGAAGTTCTTCACGTGCCGCTCGATCTTCACGATCTTCAGGCGACGGCCTCCAAGGTGGAGGCGAACATCGACCAGGTGCTCGACGCGCTGGCCACCGCGGAGGAGTTGCCCGAGCAGGTCCGCGAGGAGATGGAGAGCCTCCGGCATCCGCAGCATTCCGACCTCGGCCCGATCACGGAAGCGGAACAGAAAGACATACTGGAGCATATCGATGAACTCTTTAAAGACGATCCCGACAATGAAGCCTGAGGTCTTCCGCTTCACGTCGCAGCCGCGGCTGGAGAAGCCCTCGCTGATTGTCGGTTGGATGAAGGATATCGGGGACGTCAGCCGGGGCGTGGCGGACTTTCTGGCCGGCGCGGCGGGGGGGCACAGTTTTTGCCAGATCGAGCCGGCGGATTTCTTCTCCGTGGGCGGGGTGACTGTCGAGAGCAACATCGCCACGTTCCCCCAGAGCCGGTTCTTCCACGACGATCGGAGCAACGTGCTGCTCCTGCGATCGGACGAGCCGCAGGCCCGGCGATACGATTTCCTCAACGCGGTTCTCGACCTGGCGGAGCACTACAAGGTCGAGGCCCTCTACACGGTCGACGGCATCGCCTCGATGACCGCCCACACCTCGGAACGGCGGGTCTTCGGCGTCTTCAACGGCGCCGATATTCAGAAGAAGCTGAAGTGGTATGTGCCCATCGGCCTGAGCTGGCAGGGCCCGCCCCACATGAGCACGTACCTGCTGTGGCTGGCCCGACAGAGGCATTTGCCGGCGGCGGGGCTGTGGGTCGAAGTGCCGTTTTACCTCTCCGACCGCCAGGATGCCCAGGCCGTTCGAGCGGCGGCGTCGCTGTTGGGTCAGATCATCGGCTGGGATCACGATACCGATGAGCTGGATCGGCGTGTGGCCGATCAGGAGGAGTTGCTCTCCGAACTTCGAGCGGAGGACCTGGAGATCGACTCCAAGATTCAGTCGATCGAACAAGGCGAGTCGTTGGACAACGACGAACAGGTGGAGTTGATGGAGGCAATCCGAGGGGCATTGAGGAGGGAGGGGTAAACGCCGTAGCTATTGGGGCCGGGCGGGGCGACCCGGCGAAATTATCAGGAGTCACAGGTCATGTCGGACCACGTAGTGTTCCAGGATTGCCCGGACTGGCAAAAAGAGGCCATCAAATCGTATTGGCAACAGAAGGTGTCGCGGATCGAGAGGCTCCTGACGCGATTCCCCGAGGATCAGCGGGAGTTGCGTCTGACGGTGACGCACAAGCCCAAGCGCCACGACGTGCGGGCGGTCCTGCTCTTGCCGACCGGCTCGCTCGCGGCGGAGGCCTCGTCGCCGACCGATCGGGAGGCGATCGACGCCGTGGTCGACAAGCTGGCCTCAGAGGTGCGTCGACACAAGGACCTGATTCGCCGCGAATACCTGTACGAACGGAAAGAGCACCGTCAGGAGTTGTCTCGTCGCGTGGAGGCCCAACTGAGGCCGGAGAGCCGCGGCTTGGACAAGAGCGCGTTCTTCGATCTGGTGAACCCGTTGATGGCGCGGCTGCGGGATCATGCCCGCCACGAGTTGGTCGTCGCCGAGCTGCAGGGGCGAATCGGCCGTGAGCAGGTGATTGTCAACGACCTGCTCGATGAGACGCTCCTGCGAGCGTGGTCCCGGCTGGATCGGCGGGATGATCGGGAACCGCTGGAGGTCTGGCTGACGAGGCTTCTGCACGAGACGCTCGACGAACAAATCGCGAAGGAGCGCGAGGCTCTGCCCCTCGACGAGCAGACCGACGTCGACGAATCCGGTCGCCAGGTGCCCGTTGAACGAGTCCCGGAGGACACGCCGGTTTGGGAACCGCCGTTGACTGTGACGCTCGAAGACGTGCTGCCCAGCCACGAGGCCGGCGAACCCTGGACGCAGTTGGCGGCCATCGACCAGATGAAGTGGGTGATGGCGCAACTGAGCGAACTGCCGGCGAATCAGCGGCGGGCGTTCACCTTGCACGCGCTGGACGGCTGGGAGCCGGAGGATGTCGCCATGATCCAGGGACGCCCCGTGGAGGAGGTTCGAGGCGATATCGAACGAGTGCAGGAGATGCTGAGAAACCGCGTGGACAGCGATTCGGAGATGTATCCTTCCGGGTCGCCGTCAGCCCGGCACGCCGAATAACAAGTTGACCGTCGGGGGATTGTCCTCAATCGCTCAATGCTGTGCGCGTTCTGTATCTGCTTATTCACAAGGCACTTACGACAATTCCGGCGTCCGTCGCGGCAAGCCGGAACCTTCGGCAGAAGTCAAGACCCGCTCGCTATGGCTTTCAGCCCCGGTCAACTTGGGAAAATCGTCGAAAAATGGCTTGCCATCGGGGTTCGATCTCCCTAGAATACGGGTTTCATTGTGACAAGAGTTTACGATCTCGGGAGATTAACCGTGAAGATGAAATTGCTGGATGCAGTTGAGAGTAAGAGTTTGAAGAAAGAGATTCCGCACTTCGAGGTCGGCGACACGGTGGACGTGCACTGCCGCATCCAGGAAGGCGACAAGACCCGGACCCAGATTTTCACCGGCACGGTCATCGCCCGCAAGGGTCGTGGCGTCACTGAGAGCTTCACCGTGCGGCGGATCGTCGCCAACGAGGGCGTCGAGCGGCAGTTCCCGCTCCATTCGCCCAACGTGCTGGACATCGTGCCCACCCGCAGCGGCAAAGTCCGCCGGGCCAAGCTGTATTTCCTCCGCGAGCGGACGGGCAAGGCCGTCAAGCTCTCGCAGCGGCACAGCGAGCACACGACCGGCAAATAATCACCATTGATGATGGATGATTTGCGATTGATGATTGGATCTGCGGCCCATCGCGTGGTCGCATCCAAATAGCAGATCGCAAATAGTAGACCGAAAAACGGGGGCGCTGCCGACGATGTCGGGAGCGCCTCCTGTTGTTTTCTGTGTCGCGGGTTTCGGGTGGCGAGATGATCCTGATTCGACGCAGATTGCTGAAGGACAGGGCTCGGCTCGGCCGGTGGGGGGAGAGACGCTGCGAGCGATACCTCCGGAACAAGGGGCTGCGGACCCTCGACCGCAATTACTCCTGCAAGGTCGGCGAACTGGATCTGGTCATGGTGGACACCGACGGTACGCTGGTCTTCGTGGAGGTCCGGTCCCGCGCCGATGAGCGTTTCGGCCCGGCGGAGGCGACGATCACCCCGGCCAAGAGGGCGCGAGTGGCCCGGGCCGCCCGCCATTTCCTGGCGGTCCACAAGATTGAGGACCGCCCCCTGCGCTTCGACGTCGTCACCCTGATCCTCGGGCACCGCGGCCCGCCCCAGATCCGCCATTACGAACGGGCCTTCGTGCCCTGATTGCTCGTGGTTGGATCATCTGGACTGAATGGGGTGTGACTAGTACTCCCGGCACACGGCTGGTTTCTCCCGACGGACAGCGGCAGAAACGGACCGATCCGGAACCCGCCGCTGAACGGCGGAAGTTCATCGCATTGGAGCCACCAGCAGTCAGGGTGCTGCGCACGCCCTCAGGGGAGCGTCGCGTTCCCACACCTCGCTGGAGGCCCAATGCGGAAAACGTCTCTGGCAGGTTCGTTTCGGGCCTGCATTCAGCCTTGCGGAGCAGGAACCTCTCTCGTCCGTTTGAGGGAGCGGTCCGCTGGAATACCTGGGCGCGCTCGGACAGGCGAGGACGGGATCGGGGACTTGGAATCTCGGAATCGGCGTGGTATGATAGCGGTGTTCTGGTTACCAGCAGGTCTGAGAGGTGCAATCGATCATGGGAACCATGCTTCCACTCGACAAGATGACGATCTCGAAGAAGCTCGCGGAAATGCAGCGTCTGTGGGACGGCTTGCGCCGCAATCCCCAGGACGTGCCATAGACGATGAACCTGATCGATACCCATTGCCACTTGACATTTGAGCCGCTGTCGGCGGATGTGCCGGGGGTGGTCCAGCGGAGCCGGGCGGCTGGTGTGACCAGTTGGATCACCATCGGGACGCTCCTGGAGGACAGTCGGCGGGCCGTGGAGTTGGCGGGACAGCATGAGAATATGTACGCCGCCGTGGGGATTCACCCGCATGACGCCCAGAGTGCGGATTCGCAGGCCCTGGGAGAGTTGAAAGAGGTGGCCCGGCGTGACAAAGTCGTGGCGATCGGCGAGACGGGGCTGGACTTTCATTACAATTTCTCCAAGCAGCCGGACCAGAAGCGTGTGTTCGAAGCCCATCTTGACATCGCCCGGGAACTGGGGTTGCCCGTGGTGATTCACTCCCGCAATGCGTTCGATGAGACGATGGAGATTCTCGATCGCTGCGGCGGGGGACTTCGCGGCGTGGTCTTTCACTGCTTCAGCGGCTCGGCGGATCAGGCCCGTTTGGTTCTCGACAAGGGCTACTTCGTCTCGTTCACGGGCGTCGTCACCTTCAAGAACGCCGAGGCGACTCGCGAGGCCGCGAAGGTCGTCCCTCTTGACCGGCTGATGATCGAGACCGATTGCCCGTACATGTCGCCGGAGCCGGTGCGGAGCCGCAAGCCCAACGAGCCGGCTTTGATGGTTCACACCGCCCAATTCCTGGCACAACTCAAGGGCGTCAGTCTGGAGGAACTGGCGGAAGCGACCACGCGGACCGCGATGGGGTTCTTCGGTCTGACAGGCTTCGGCTTCCCCTCGGTTTCCTGAGTTGCCCAGGTCCCATAGGGGCGTCATTTGGAGCTTGCGGGCCGCTGTGTCTCATTTCACCAGATGTCCAAAACGTGTCAAATGGCCTTTTGCAGTATGAAAACCAGGGTTATATCGACACGATTTGACTTTCCCTCCCGCCGGCCCCTATATTTAATAGTTAAACCAATGAGTGACATCGCCGGGGCCGGAGTCTTTCCTCAGTCTGACCCGTGGCCGGTGGAGGATTTCCGCTGAGAGTGTCTCAGGAAGGACTTGCGTAACGTTTTATGCCAGGGGTGTATGACCATGCTGCGATCATCGGTGTGCAGCAGGCGAACGACATTGTTGACGTGATCGGTGAGCACGTCAGCCTCAAGAGGAAGGGCCGCGAATGGCTCGGTCTGTGCCCGTTTCACGAGGACCACAGGCCCAGCATGTACGTGAACCCGGACAAGCAGATCTACAAGTGCTTTGCCTGCGGGGCGGGCGGCGACGTCCTCAAGTTCGTGCAGACGCGCGAGGGGTTGACGTTCCCTCAGGCCATCGAGCGATTGGCCGAACGCGCGGGCATCCAGTTGCAGCCGGTCCGCCGGATGGTGTCGCACGGACCGGGACAGGCGGATCAGGTAGACCCCAACCTGCTGGCGAAGGCCAACAAGTGGGCGATGCAGTTCTTCCAGGATTGCCTGAACGATCCCGAGAAGGGCAAGCAGGCTCGGGACTATCTGGCCGAGCGGAAGATCTCCGCCGAGAGCATCAAGACCTGGCGGCTGGGGTTGGCTCCGAACGCGGCCGATGCGCTGGCGCGGGCCGCGGCGGCCAAGAAGGCGTCCCTGAACGTCTTGCAGCAGGCCGGGCTGATCGCCGGGCCCAACCAGGACAAGTTCGTCAATCGGCTGATGTTCACGATCACCGACGCCACCGGGCGGGTGATCGCGTTCGGCGGCCGGACGTTGAACGGCATGGGCGCCAAGTACGTGAACTCGCCGACGACGGCGCTGTTCGACAAGAGCAATACGCTCTACGGTCTCGAACAGGCGCGTCACGAGATCGTCAGGACGGGCACCGCAGTCATCGTCGAGGGCTATACCGATGTGATCATGGCCCATCAGGTTGGCTGCACGAATTTCGTGGCGACGCTCGGGACCAGTTTCACGGCAGGGCACGGCCGGATCCTTCGGCGGTATGCGAAGAAGGTCGTGCTGCTGTTCGATAGTGACACCGCGGGCATGGCGGCTGCGAACCGGGCCCTGGAGGTCTGTCTGTCACAGCACTTGGACATCAAACTGGCTTTCGTCCCGCAGGGCAAGGACCCCTGCGACTTCGCCATTTTGGCCGGCAAGGAGGGGCTCGGCCAGGTGGTCGAGCAGGCGATCGACGTGCTGCAATTCAAGTGGGACAAGCTCACGGCGACTTTCGCCTCGGGCGACACGATGGCCGGACGCAAGACGGCGCTGGACGAGTTTCTCCAGGCCATTGCCATCGGAATGGCGTCGGAGACGCTTCCCGTTGCGGAGAGCGGCGCGTTCGTGCACAAGGTTGCCAAGATTATCGGGTTGACGCCGAAAGACCTCTACGCCGAGTTGGATCGGCGGAGGCAGCGTGTTCCTGCGTCTTCCGCGGCCGAGGCCCGGCGGGCGGAAGCAGCGCAGACCGTCGACTGGGGGCAGGGGCTTTACGCCGCAGCGCAAAGGGAGATTCTGGAGGTGCTGCTGAACGAGCCGGGTCTGTTTCATTCCATCGAACAAGAGATCACGGAGGATCTGTTCGACGTTCCGATCCTGAGCCGGATCGCCTCGACTCTGTTCGAGATGCTTCGCTCGGAAGAGGAATTCACGGTCAATCGGGTGCTGGCGCAGACGGAATCGCCGGAGCTGGCCCAGAGCATCGTCGAGCTTCAACGGACCGGCGAGGGAAAGGGGAATTACCGCCCTCGTTTGGTCGATGCTCTGGACATCCTGGACCGGCGAAAGGGTCGGACCAATGGAGATGTTCGGACCCAAGAGGGCGGTACTCGCGTGGATTCGACGGGAATCTCGCGGGGACGTCCCGGACGCCAGAATCCGCACAGCATCGGCCTGGTGTAAGGGCCAAGGTGCGATAAACCCCCGTGCCATGAACAATTGCGCAAAGGGGGCCGTACAACAGGTGAATCCAGAAACCAAGCAGGGATACGAGAACTTTTTGGCTTCACAAGGGTGGTTGGCGATGACTTTTGCAGTTTCACTTTAGTGGAGTCGGTATTGTGGCGAAAAAAGGAATGAGGTCGAAGAAAGCCAAGGATATGAATCAGACGGAAGTCCAGAGCACATCCGATACAGTGAAGCCTGAGGCTCAGGACCCCGAAACGCTGATCAA
The DNA here is from genome assembly GCA_039679525.1 of Phycisphaerales bacterium. Lineage (GTDB taxonomy): Bacteria > Planctomycetota > Phycisphaerae > Sedimentisphaerales > Anaerobacaceae > PLanc-01. Next base: position 9,226 of record JBDKUU010000901.1, read on the forward strand.
GACGCTGGTCGCGAAAGGCAAGAAAAAGGGGTTCCTGACCTACGAGGAGATCAACGAGTCGCTCCCTGACGACGCGGTGAGCGCCAAGCGGCTCGAGAAGCTCCTGGGCACGCTCGACGAGATGGGCATTGCCGTCGTCGACGAGAACGATGCCGAGAGCCAAGGGGTCGGCAAGGCGGACGAGGACTTCGAAGAAGACGCCGAGCCTGCGGAAGAGGAAGAAGAAGTTCCCGTAGAAGAGGAGCCCGAAGAGGAAGAGGCGCTCGAACGCGAGTTCGTCGAAGGCGAGGTTTCCCACCGGATCGACGATCCTATTCGCATGTATCTGACCCAGATGGGCCAGATCCCGCTGTTGACCCGCAAGGACGAGATCGCCCTGGCCCGGAGAATCGAGATCGCCCGGATGGTGTTCCGGCGAAAGATGCTGCAGAGCGACTATTGCGCCCGCAACGCCATGGAATTGATCCAGCAGGTGTCCGACGGCGCGATGTCCTTCGACCGTACGATCAAGACCGGCACCGCCCCTCTGACCACCAAGGGCGTCATCAAGAAGCGGATGACGGAGAACCTCAAGACCATTTCGGAGCTTCTGGAGATCGATCAGAAGCTCTTCAAGAACATCTGTACGTGCTCGGATCAGGACAAGTCGACCTCCGACGCGCGGCACCTCCGCAGGAACCGCCGCAAGATCGCGGCCCTGCTGGAGGAGCTGAGCCTTCGGACGAGCCGGATCCAGCCGATGAAAATCAAGCTGCAGGGCATCTGCGAGAAGATGCGGCAGCTCCAGAAGACCATCGAAGTCGGCGTCAACGAGATCATGACTTCCGACGACATCCTGGCCGCCAGGCAGGAGCTTGCCGGCTTGCAGGATCTGGTCCTGGAACAGCCTGAGGAACTGGAGAAGAAGCTCCGCCGGATGGAGAAGGTCTTCTCCCAGTACGAAGAGGCCAAGCGGACGCTTTCCAGCGCCAACTTGCGTCTGGTCGTGTCGATCGCCAAGAAGTACCGCAACCGAGGCCTGAGCTTCCTGGACCTGATCCAGGAGGGCAACACCGGCCTGATGCGGGCGGTCGACAA
>JBDKUU010000902.1:0-10214 GCA_039679525.1 Phycisphaerales bacterium
CGTCGAACCGGCTCGCGAGGGTTTGGAGCCCACGGCCGGCTGACCGGGCTCAGGAAGTGGATATAGGTCCCATCGGTCCTATTCGTCCCATGGCCTATAGTCATCGGAAGGATGTGCCTTATGTCGCGTAGCCACGCAATCGGATTGTTGCTCATCGGATTCTTGAATCTGACATGTGCGGCCCAGCCGCAGCCCCGGGCCGGCAACCAGGCGTTCGAGAACTTCATCCGCCGCGACGGCGACAAGCTCATGGACGGCGCCCGCGAGTTTCGCTTCATCTCGTTCAACATTCCGAACCTGCACTTCGTCGAAGACGACATGCGGTTCGATTGCCGCATGCCGTTTCGGTTTCCGGATCAGTTCGAGATCGACGACGCCCTCGGGACCATCGAGCAGATGGGCGGGCAGGTCGTCCGCACGTACACGCTGGCGGTGAAGAAGGCGGACGACCCGGCCGACCAGCCGCGATACATCCTGGGCCCAGGTCAATTCAATGAAGAGGCCTTCGCGGCCCTCGACCGCGTGATCGCGGCCGCCCACAAGCACCACGTCCGGCTGATTCTGCCTTTTATCGATCAATGGAGCTGGTGGGGCGGCACCGCCGAGCTGGCGGCCTTCCGGGGCAAGAAGGCCGACGAGATCTGGACCGACCCGCAGTTGATCCAGGACTACAAGGACATCATCACGTACGTGGTCACTCGCAAGAACACGGTCACAGGCGTTGTCTACCGCGACGACAAGGCGATCCTGGCCTGGGAGACGGGCAACGAGCTGAAGTCGCCCGCGGCATGGGTCTCGCAGATCGCCGTCCATATCAAGAGCCTCGACTCCAATCACCTGGTTCTCGACGGCACCCATCGCGAGGTGCTGCTCCAATCGTCGCTGGACGACGCGAACGTCGATTTCGTCACGACGCATCACTACGAGAAGGACCCGCGGGCGATGATCGAGCATCTTCGTCAGAGCGCGAAGATGGCCCGAGGCAAGAAGCCCTATTTTCTGGGCGAATTCGGCTTCCTGGGCACGGATGCCCTCTGTGCCGTGATGGACGCCGCGATCGAGGAGAAGCTCGCCGGGGCATTGCTCTGGAGCCTGCGGTATCGGTCCCGCGACGGCGGGTTCTACTGGCATCACGAGCCGGCCGGCGGGGATTACTTCAAGGCCTATCACTGGCCGGGCTTTGCGATCGGGGAGGTGTTCGATGAACGCGGGCTGATGCGTCGCATGAGGGATCGCGCGTTCGCCATCCAGGGCTTGACGCCGCCGCCATTGCCCAAGCCTGCGGCTCCGAAGCTCCTATTCGTGAGCGAAGGCGCTCAGATGAGCTGGCAGGGCCCCGTCGGGGCCGAGTGCTACGATGTCCAGCGGGCCGAGGCGACCCAGGGACCTTGGATTCCGGTGGGTCTCGGCGTCTGCGAGGCCCAGGTTCAGTATCGCCCCTTGTTCGCCGATGAATCGGTCCGGCCGGGCGGGCAGTACTTCTATCGCGTGATCGCTCGCAATTCGTCCGGCTTCTCCGAGCCGTCGAATGTGGTCGGCCCCGTCCGCGTGACGCATCGCACGCTGGTCGACGAGCTGTGGAACGACTCGCGGATCTTCGTGAAGGAAGGCAAGCTGGCGTTTGCACAGAACGAGGCCCGCAAGTTCAAAGAAGACTGTCACCGGCTCGCAGGCGTCCCCAAGAGTTCTGTGGTCTACCACGCCCCCGGCGGCATCCAAACCATGAGGGCCTTCCTCTTCACGCAATCCGACCAGCCCGCCATCCGTGTGTTCTTCTCCAAGGACGGCCGGACCTTCGAGCCCGCGGAGTCCGCAATCAAGGGCTTCTCGACCTATGGCGAAGACGCCTATGGTTTCCTGAAGGCTCGCCTCTGTTCTGCCAGTTCCGCCTCGGCGGACTATGACTATGTGAAGATCGAATTCCTGACCGAAGCCCAGCTTTTGAGGGTCGAGATCGACTATGGCCGAATGGACTGACGAGCAATTCGCAGCGAGCGTTCGCGGAGAGCTGATGGACGACATCCTGCCGTTCTGGCGCAGCCAAACCGTCGACGAGCGGCGGGGCGGCTTCATCGGCGAGATGTCCAACGATCTGCGAATTCGGGACGACGCGCCCAAGGGTCTGATCCTCAACGCCCGCATTGTATGGTCGTTCTCGGCCTTCTATCGGTACGCCCAAGATGAGCGGGACGGGGCCCTCGCTCAACGGGCCTACGAATACCTGACCTCGCGTTTCCTGGACAAGCAGCACGGCGGCTACTTCTGGGAGCTCGACCCGGCCGGCAACGTGCTCGACGACAAAAAGAAGATCTACGGTCAGGCGTTCTGCATCTACGCGCTCGCGGAGTACTATCGCACGTTCAACGATCCCGCGGCGCTGCGGCAGGCGACCGATGTCTTCGATCTGATCGAATCCTATGCTTCGGACACCCAGTACGGCGGATACTTCGAAGTGATGTCCCGCGACTGGCGACCCTGCGAGGACATGCGGCTCAGCGACAAGGACATGAACGAAAAGAAGTCGATGAACAACCATCTTCATGTCCTGGAGGGCTACACGAATCTGGTCCGAGTGTCGACCGAGCCGCCGCATGTCGAGCGGCTCCGCGACTTGGTCGAGATCTTCCGCCGGCACATCGTCAACTCCGAGCAGACGCACTTTCAGCATTTCTTCGACGAGGCCTGGACGCCGAAGTCCGACAGCTACACGTTCGGCCACGACATCGAAGGCAGTTGGCTGTTGTGCGAAGCGGCCGAGACGCTCGGCAGTCCGCGACTCCTGAAAGAGGTCCAGTCCCTGGCGGCGAAGATGGCCCGGGCCGTGCTCGATGAAGGCCTCGACAAGGACGGCGGGCTCCTCTATGAAGGCCGCGGCGGGCGGATCATCAATCCGAACAAAGAGTGGTGGCCGCAGGCGGAGGCGGTGGTCGGTTTCTGCAATGCCTGGCAACTCACGGGCGAAGCCGCGTTTCGCGAGGCCGCCGAGCGGTGCTGGCGATTCATCCAGGATCGAGTGGTGGATCATGAGCGAGGCGAATGGTTCTGGTGCATTCGGCCCGACGGTACGCCCGACCCGGCCCAGCCCAAGGTCTCAGCCTGGAAAGGCCCGTACCATAACGGCCGGTGCTGCCTGGAAACCGTCAGGCGAATTTACAATTTATGATTTACGATTTACTATTTGGCCTCGCGGCGGGATCGTTGCTTGGGATCTCGACGCAATCGTGAATAGTAAATCGCAAATGGCAAATCCCAAGGGGATCACGGATGACGCACGAACAATTCAACATGCGGTTGCGACAGTTGGTCGCGGAATACGAAGCTCTCATCAACCGCCCGAACCGGCCCTGCCTGACCGGCAGCGGCGTGTTCGATCGGTACGAGAACCCGGTGCTGACGGCTGAGCACACGCCGATCTTCTGGCGATATGATCTCAACTATGCGACGAATCCGCACCTCATGGAGAGGCTGGGGATCAACGCCGCCTTCAATCCGGGGGCGATCGACCTCGACGGCAAGTTCCTGATGGTCGCCCGCGTCGAGGGCGCCGACCGCAAGAGCTTCTTCGCGGTGGCCGAGAGCCCCAACGGCGTCGACCGCTTCCGCTTCTGGGACTATCCGATCGTCATGCCCGAGACGAGCGATCCGGACATCAACGTCTACGACATGCGTCTGGTCCGACATCAGGACGGCTGGATCTACGGCCTGTTCTGCACGGAACGCAAAGACCCGATGGCCTCGCGAGGCGACCTGTCCTCCGCCACGGCCCAGTGCGGCATCGCCCGCACGAAGGACCTCAAGACCTGGGAGCGACTCGACGATCTCAAGACCCGCTCGCCCCAGCAGCGAAATGTCGTGCTGCACCCGGAGTTCGTGCATGGCAAGTACGGCTTCTACACCCGGCCGCAGGACGGCTTCATCGAGGCCGGCTCCGGCGGCGGTATCGGCTGGGCCCTCGCGGACAACATGGAGCACGCGGTGCTCGGACAGGAGAAGATCGTCCAGGACCGCAAGTATCACACGATCAACGAAGTGAAGAACGGCCTGGGCCCCGCGCCGATCAAGACCGCCGAGGGCTGGCTGCATCTGGCCCACGGTGTGCGGAACACCGCGGCGGGACTTCGCTACGTGCTGTATTCCTTCATGACCTCGCTCGAAGACCCGAGCCAACTCATCCACGAGCCGGGCGGCTACCTGCTCGCGCCGCAGGGCATCGAGCGGGTGGGCGACGTGTCCAACGTCACGTTCTCCAACGGCTGGATCGCCCGGCCGAACGGCCAAATCTTCCTGTACTACGCCTCCAGCGACACGCGATGTCACGTGGCGACGACCACGGTCGAGAAGCTGGTCGACTACTGCATGCACACGCCGAAAGACCCGCTGCGGTCCGCGGCCTGCGTGAAGCAGCGGATCGAGATGATCGAGCGGAATCTCAAGAACATGCCGAAACTGTAGAAGGCGGAGCTGAAGGAACCGGCCGAAACGTTCTCATCCGTCGCGAGGGCGTCACGGTTGCGCAGCTTGGAGCCACACAGCATAGGAGAATGCCTTGCTGCCGCGCTGCGGCTTGGGTTCGCCCTCGCGATACCAGCGGCCGATGTTGGCGAAAGGCGCCATGATCGCCTTCGTGATCCGGTCGTTTGCAAGGCGGATGTCGACTTCGTAGAAGGGGCCCAGGGCCTTTGACGTCGCGGGCAACTCTCGCACCTCGCCGGCTCGAAAGATGGCGGCGTCCTTCGCGACATCCTGCGGAGCGGGCACGTCTTTGTTGTTCCACCAGACCGTGTCGAGGGCGTAGACCACCGGGCCTCGCACGAGCGCCCAGGGGGCGGGACCTCCCTCGAAATGGTCGTGCTCGATCCACTTCGGTTTCATCGGCAGCGCGAGCTTCACGGTGTCGCCGAGTTTCCACGTGCGATCCAGTCTCGCGTATGTACCCGGCTTGACGGGCACAGGCTCGCTGTTGAGCATCAGCGAAGGCTGTTCGCACCACGCGGGAATTCGCACGTTCAGGGCGAATCGCGCCTCTCCCTGAAGACTGACGCCCAGCTCGACGGTCGGATCCTCGGGGAAATCGGTGTGCTGGCTCAGGCTGACCACAGTTCCGTCGCTGAGCCGACAGTCCGTGATCGAGTGGATGAACTGATTCACGTAGATTTCGTCCTTGCCGTACCCATAGATGAACCGGGGCAGCATCGAAACGATGCGATGTCCGCTGGCGGTGCAGCAGTCGGGGCCGTGGAAGTAGTCGTCCGGCTTGAATCCGTTCGGCGGCGTGTGGTAGCGGTAGCAGTCGCCGTCGACGGTTTGCGAGGCGAAGACGTGGTTGAACAACAGCCGCTCGACCGCGTCGGCGTAGCGAGGCTCGTTCGTCAGTTCGAGCAGATACTGCGTGAGCTGCATCCACGACATATTCGCACAGGTCTCGACGACGCCGCCGGTCAGCGGGCGATTGTAGCCGGGCTCATAGTGTTCGCCCACGCTGACGCCGCCGGTGATGTACACCTGCCGCCGGGCGATGTCATCCCAGGCCCCGCGGACCTTGCGGAGCAGCGAGGCGTCGCCTGTGACCTGGTAGAGCCGCAGGAAGCCCAGGAAGTTCATCTGAAACGTGTGCGAGTGGACGTAGGGCTGTAATTGGTGGACGCCCAGCGTACCGTCGGCGACCTGGTCGAGTTTCGAGAAGCTATTCCACCCGCTCCATCGATCGATGTTCTCCACGACCCAGCGGCTCCATTCGAGATACTCCTTCTTTCCTGTGGCCTGGTACAGGCGGAGGATCGGATCGATCAGCAAGGTGCCTTCCCAGCCGTAGTGCGCCGTGTGTCCGGCGATCTCGGAATGAACGTGCAGCGTGGGGGCTTGGGGCGTGCCCTCCGGAACCCACGTGAACTGGGGACAAATGATCGTGTCGACGTTCTCCGGCGGCCGGTAGGGACTGGGCCAGAACTCGGCTTTGCCCGGCCCGATGCGGCTGGTGATGTAGTCCGCCAACCGGCACGCCGTCTCCTGGGCCTTCGCGTCCTTGAAAACCTCGGAGGCCGTGATCAGGCCGTGCAGCGTGAAGTAGAGTTCGTACGGGTCCATGCCGCGAACCGGTTTCTCGGCCGTACGCACCGACGGGTCCGTGATGCCCAAGTATCCGTCGGGTTCTTGCGCGGCTTCGAGGCGGGCCAGAACACGTCGCGCCCGATCCTGCATATCCGCGTCTGCCGAGTATTCGGAGGTCAGCGTTGCGGACTCCAGCCACTTGCCCGGCTGCTCGCCGATCCACCACCAGTCCTGCTGCTTCTTCTCCTCGACCATCTTCACGTAACGGTCGATATCGAACGCCTTGAGCGAGCCATCGCGGTTGGCATCCAGTCGTCTGCCGACGAAGCTATCGCCGATGGAATGTGCCCGCAGCGAGGTCTGCTTTCGGGGAACGACATCGATTGCACCGGCTGCCGCCGCGCAGACAACGATCGTCGCCAGTGATGTGAGGATCAGCCTGTTCATCAGGGGCCTCTCAGCTATTCATTCTTGTTCTGAGTCTTAGCACGGTCAGCGAGTAGGGCTGGAACGTGTAGTCGAACGAGGCGCCGACAGCTTTAAGCGAGTTCTTCACGGGGGCCAGCTTCTTCGGCTCCGCCAGCGTGTTCTCGTCGGTGAGGTTCTGGCCGGTCAGGACGGTCGCGCTGCCTCGGGTCGGGCGGAGGCCGCCTTCGATCTTCAGCTTGGCCGCCGTCGCCTGGGGCGCGCTGTTGACCACCTTCAGAATGATGTCGCCCGATTTGTCGTCACGACTGGAAGTAACGTACAGGCCCGGCTGCTTGCTTGTCGGGGACTCCTGGCCGCTGACCTCGACAGGCAGGACCACGTCGCCGCGATTGAGGCTGAAGAGCTGCTGGACGTAGTAGTTGACCGAGGCGTAGGACTGGAGGTTGTCGAACCAGATCAGGTCGGGACGCCACTGCCAGCGTTCCTCGTGGCCGAAGAGGGGGGCGTAGCAGCTCATCGCGACCAGGTCCGCGTTGCGTTCCAGGCCGGTCATGAACGCCGCCTCGGACAGGGCGCACTTCAAATTGTTGCGGTTGTCGGGACTGGCGACGCCGACGCTCTGGGCCGCGTATTCGCCGACGAAGATCTTGGGCCCGGTCCGCGGGTAGTTGTCGTAGTGGGCCGCGCTGTCGAAGAACCAGTCGGGGTTGCGATAGAAGTGCTCGTCGATGATGTCGGCCTTGAGGCTTTGCAGTTGCTCCTGCATGAACTTCACTTCGGCGGGCCCGTTCGGGAAGATCTCGGGATCGGAGCCCGTCGCGCCGATCAGCTTGACCTGGGGGTATTTCTCCTTGATGGCCTTGACGAAGGGCACATACCGCTCGACGTACTGCGGACCCCATTGTTCGTTCCCGACGCCGAGGTACTTGACGTTGAACGGCTTGGGATGGCCCATCGCCGCACGCTTAGCGCCCCAGACGCTGTCGGCCGGGCCGTTGGCGAATTCCAGCAGGTCCAGGGCGTCCTGGATGTACGGCTGGAGCTGATCGAGCGGCACGAGCTCCTTGGAGTTGAACTGGCAGGCCATGCCGCAGTTGAGGATCGGCAGCGGCTCGGCCCCGATGTCCTCGCACAGCAGGAAGTACTCGTAGAAGCCTAGGCCGAAGGTCTGGAAGTAATCCGGGGCGGGCCGGTGCTTGAATTCGTCGTTCCAGCGGTTGATGATCAGCTTGCGGTCCTCGGGGGCCCCGATCGTGTTCTTCCACTGATACCGCGTGCTGAGGTAGCGGCCCTCGACGATGCAGCCGCCGGGGAAGCGGAAGAAGCCGGGCTTGAGATCCGCGAGCCACTGCACGAGGTCCGTCCTCAGGCCGTTCGGCCGGCTCTTCCAGGTCTTCTTGGGGGACAGAGAGACCATGTCGAGGTCCACCGTGCCGGGACCGTCCAGCACGACCCGCAGTTGGGCCTTGGCCTCGGTGGCTGAGGGACGCAGGGTCGCGGTCTTCTTCGCCCACTTGGCCCCGAAGCTCTTGATGGTCGCATCCGCCAGGACTTGTCCGTCCGGCGTGACCAGCTCGACCCGCACGACCGTCTTGCCGCCTCCGTCGCGGCCGTACGCGGAGAAGATATAGTTCTCGTCCTTCCGCACACCCATCCCGGCGAAGCCTCCGTTCACGATGCCGTAGCTGGCGGCTTCGGCCTTGATGCGGACGTAATGCGGACTGGCGGCGTTGAAGGGGTCCTGATCGAGCGTCTCCACCGATCCGGCGGCGGAGCCTTGCTTGACCTCGTTCCAAGCCATCAACGCGGCGGGGAACTCGAACGCGCGGTTCTTGACCAGCTCGGCGTAGAGCCCGCCGTCGGCGCCGAAGTTGATGTCCTCGAAGAAGATCCCGTACAGGGTGGGGCTGATCCTGGCCCCCGGCTGATCCGCCTTCACGGTCAGTTGCACGGGGTTCCCCTGCCCCAGGCAGGTCGAACAGAGGACGATGCTCAGGACAGCGACGATGCGGCTACGCAGCACGATCCGGTTCATGGCGCGTTCTCCTAATGGGTTGGCTGATGATTCGTGCGTGTATCATACCGGCGGCCATTAAACCAGAGAAACGCCACTTCACGCAAGAAACTAACCAGCTTGCGACGTCATCTGTCCGGAGGGAAAAATGCAGGCCCGAGGCGGTCCTGCCCGGGAAGTTTATCGCTTTGGGCCTCCAGCATGATACGCGAGCGACCGCTCGCTTGAAGGCGTCTGAAGACGCACATGCCTGTCACGAGCCGAAGGGGGCTCCCGTCCTCGTTGCTCTACACATCTTCTCTCTTTTTGCCCCAGTTTTCTCGCTCTTCGTATGGCGGTTCCCACGCGACGGTTTGCGTTTACCGCTTTGGAGGCTTCCAGCAGAAACCCGGAATCAGTCGGCTCGCATGCACACAACAGGGCTCACCGCGAACTGCATCGTTCTCCGCTGTCACCCCGCAAAGCGATAGACGCTCTTGTTCCCGACCGAAGGCTGGATTGGGTTGGTCAGTCCCAGCTTGAGCCTGACGCCAAGATAGGCCGCCCCTTCGTAGCCGGCCGTTTCTGCTGGAAGCCTCAAAAGCGAAAAACGCACCGCGGGACCTGTCGATAGGTCCGTGATGTGCAAGTCGCAGGACCTGCGGAGACCGCTGAAGGATCTGTAGAACAGCGGGGGATCACTTGCCCCAGCGTTCGGGAATTGGCTCCAGCAGGACCGAACACGGGCTGCCATCTTCGCGATGGCCCGTTCCTATGATGCAACCGTCGTTGTTCAGGTCTTCGACAATGAACCCCTCTATGCCTTCGAGGTACCTGTCGAGTGGGATTCGCCCGCGAACAGGGTCCCACAGATAGGATTCTTTTTCGAAAGATGGAAGACGGGGCCGGAAGAAACGTAGACGCTGCAGGAATCGAATTCGCAGAGGCTCCCAGAGGTGATTGGTCAGCAGCGAGCAGGCAATCTGGTTCTTGTCGTTCAGTCGAGTAGCGCTTTCAAATTCACCCCAAAAGGGAAACAGGCGTCTGAGTTCTCCTCGCTGATTCCTGAGGTATAGATAAGGTTTGGGGCTTCCGGATCCTTCGGTGGCTAACATGCAGGAGTTGGCATTCATGCTCTGGAGCCACATGCCTGAGGGGAGCGGGGTAACCGGTTTGGACCCGTTTGGATCGAGAAGGTACCATGTGCCGGGTAGCACCAGCGGTTGCTTGATTGCCATCACGAGTATCTGTCCGGCATCGTTGATGCTCTGAGGGAGACACCGAATCCCGTCGGGGATAGGCAACTTCTTCATCCCTGTTGTCTTGTCCCAAAGGAAAGTATGCAGGAAGTCGTTCGCATCGAGGGAGACCCCAACGATCTGCCCACGGTTGTTCATCGCGTATGTGCGACTGATCTTGCCCCCAAGCGTGCCGAGCATGGTTCTGTCTTTGCCGGGTTCCCACAGGAAGGCCTCATCATTATTGGGATCTGTTCGCATCGTTCCGGCGATTTGTCCGGCGTTGTTGATCATGCAGCCCAAGCCGTCAAATCCGAGGTCCTGCATGCCGTGTGTGCGATCCCAAAGGAAGGAACGCGTATGTCCGTTCGCGTCGTATACTATGCCTATGACTTGTCCCTTGTCGTTCAGGTGAAAGGCATGTGTACATCGTCCGTCGAGGGAAGGCAGGATGGTCATGCGGTAGAGCGCGGGCGGAGTGTACAGACGCCAAACCAGGAGAGCCA
>JBDKUU010000903.1:0-3515 GCA_039679525.1 Phycisphaerales bacterium
GGCGACTGCGTCCTGAAGACCGCGTACATCCAGAGAGCGGACGCGAGCCTGGGCTATCTGCCCTACACGCCGCGGACGATCCTCAATCAGGCCTTCAAACTCCTGAACACTCCCTACGGCTGGGGCGGCCTGTTCGGCGAACAGGACTGCTCGCGATTCATCCAGGAGGTCTTCGCCACGGTCGGCTTGGTCCTGCCGCGGAATTCGTCGGAACAGGCCCGCGTCGGCCGGCTGATCTATGCCAATGCGGAGGCCGGATCGGCTCAAGAGAAGATAGCGGCTCTCCGCGAGCAGGCGGTCCCGGCCCTCACGCTCCTGCGCACGAGCGGCCACATCATGCTGTTCCTGGGCTTCGTGGACGGCAGACCCTATATCCTCCACGACCTCTGGGGCTACTCCGTCGACGAATCCACCGTTGCCGTGGTCAACCGCGTGGCCGTGACCCCGGCGGATCTCGGCAACAGTTCCTCGGGCACTCTTCTCGATCACGTCAACACGATCCGCGTGCTCGACAAGCCCAGCCCGCAGAAGTGAACCCGCCCTTCACGGGGTGGTCGGGGCAGCCGCGGCGTCCGAGTCGATCTCTTTCTCGAGCGAGTCGAGTTCGCTGGACATATTGTCCTGCGTGATCTGCTTGTCGGCCTCGGCCTTGTACTCGGCGGGCGTCTTGACCTGCTCGCTCTCGGCGGCCGTCTGATCCGTCTGATCCGTCTGGCCCGTTTTGCCCGCCTGGCCCGTCTGACCCGCCTTGCGTTCGCAGCCCGCGAAGACCAGGAGACACAGCAACATCACAGCCGTTCTGGCAATCGTAGTGAGTGACATCATTCGATCCTCGAAAACCCCGCACGTTCTCTGTCACGCCGGGTGGTCAGACGCGACAGACTCCGGTCTCGGGATGGTCTCTGGTTACTTCGTCGGCTTGTTCACTTCCGCAGGCTTGGCAGTCTCGCCCTGGGCGGGAGGCTGGGCCGGCGGCGTCACGGGGGCCTGCTGTCCCTGCATCTGGGGCTGCTCCGCCGCACGCTTCTGCGTTTGCAGATGCATCTGCCTGCGGCTGAAGACCTCATTCTGCTTGGCGATCAGCTTGTCCACGCGGGCGACCATCTCATTGTCGCCCTTCTGAACCGCCAGCTCGCGAATCCTCGCCAAACGAGCCTGTCGCTCCAGCTGCTTGGCCTGCGTGTGGCGAAGCTGCTTGTCGACGGCCTGAAGCTGCTGCTGATGCTCTTTGCCCTTGCCTTGTCCCCTGCCCTGTCCCATCGCCTGGGCCCCGGTCCAGAGCAGGACAGCCAATGCACACGCCGATAGGATTGATACCTTCATGTCTGTTCTCCTGAAGTAAGAACTGGGGAATACCCCTTTCCGAACAGGCACAATCGTACTGGGCTTCTCTCGGCAGGTCAACTCCGCGTAGGACTCGATTCTTCGCTCCATTTCCCCGAGAGAATCCGTGGTCCTTCTCTGTCTGCGCAAACGGCAGCGGCTCCTTGAGTATTTTGCCCATGGCAAGTTCGTGGACCGTCGCCGACTCTGATTCTGTAAAGTGCTTAGTGCCGGCCACACTCGAAGGCCGCCGGCGCTGGAGTCGAATGCGCCGGCTGATACGATCAAAAAAGGAGCGAAGTCATGAGCAAGATCAAAAGTCATCTCACCGAGGAAGCCGTGGGGCAGACGCTCGTGATCACGCGAACGTTCGACGCGCCGCGGAGCCTCGTGTTCAAAGCCTGGACGGAGCCCGAACGGGTGAGGCAATGGTGGGGTCCCAGGACGTATACCACGCCATTCTGCGAGATCGATCTGCGTCTGGGCGGCGTGTATCGCAGTTGCATGCGATCGCCCGAGGGCCGGGAGTATTGGTCCCAGGGCGTCTTTCACGAAATCGACGAGCCGAACCGGCTGGTCTTCAGCGACGCCTTCGCGGATGAAGCGGGCAATGTGGTCTCGCCCGATTACTACGGGATGAGCGACGACTGGCCGACGGAGGCGATCGTCACGGTGGATTTCTCCGAGCACGTCGGCAAGACGAGGCTCACGATTCAGCACTGGCCGCTCAAGCCGGGAACCGAGAGGGACCAGTGTCAGCAGGGTTGGAACGAATCCCTCGACAAGCTGGCCGAGTACCTGGCGAAGGAAACCCGTCGGTCTTCGGGACTCACCGCGGCCGAGATCAAACAGGGGACCATGCAGGCCGTCGCGATGAACCGGTTCGGCGGCATCGACGCGATGAGAGTCCAGACGTTGCCCATCCCCGAGGTGGGGCACGACGAGATCCTGATCCGAATCGAGTCGGCGGGCGTCGGCGCGTGGGACCCCTACGAACGCGAGGGCGGTTTCGCAGAGGCCTTCGGTATGGAGCCGAAATTCCCCTACGTGCTCGGCTCCGACTGCGCCGGGACGGTCGTCGCGACCGGCGAGGGCGTCGAGCGGTTCAAGGTGGGCGATCGGGTGTATGCCTACACGCTCATGAACCCCAAGGGCGGCTCGTACGCGGAGTACGCCGTAGTCATGGTGGATCAGGCTTCGCACATCCCCGAGCAGTTGACGACCGAGCAGGCGGGCGCGATGCCGGTGGACGCGATGACCGCGCTGCGGGGCCTCGACGACACGCTGCACATCAAGCCGGGCGAATCGCTGATGATCTTCGGCGCCGGCGGCGGCATCGGCCATCTCGCGGTTCAACTCGCCAAGCGGATGGGCGCCCGCGTGTTCGCGGTGGCCTCGGGCGATGACGGCGTGGCCCTGGCCCGACGGCTGGGCGCCGACGCCGTGGCGAACGGACGCACGGACGACATCGTGGCCGAGGCGATGGAGTTCGCGCCCGGCGGCCTCGACGCGGCCCTTTTCACGGCCGGCGGCGACGCGGCCCAGAAGGCGATGGCGGCCCTGCGCCAAGGCGGACGCATCGCCTACCCGAACGGCGTGGAACCCGAGCCCCAGGCCCCCGAGGGAGTGACGGCGCAGGCCTACGACGGAATGCCCGATCCGAAGGCGATCGAGAAACTGAACGCCCTGATCGAGTCGGGTCCGTTCTACGTCCACATCGCCCGCACGTTCTCCCTGGACGAGGCGGCCGACGCGCACAAGGCGCTCGACGCGCACTATCTCGGCAAGCTCGCCCTGCGACCGATATAAAACAACGGGACAGGTGTGAAGTTTGAAGTGCGAAGCATCGAGTCTCAGATGACGCCGCGTCATCTTGCTCGTCGCTTCAAACTTCACACTTGATACTCCATACTCCAATCGCCATATCGACGCGGACGATCCGTTCCGCCCCTGCGAATTCCCTGTAAGTCCGGAGGCCCAAGTGCCGATATTGTACGTAGTTCGACTGTCACGTGCGCGGATGCAGGACCGAAAATATCTTGCGTGCAACAGCCAAATCGCGTATAAATGTCCTAAGGATGTGTGGGTTTTCAACGCGGTCGCACCGGCGCGGAGCATGCGATCGTGCTTGTGAATGGGCTCGGAGGCCCCTGCGTAACGTGTCATGTAGGTTCGGCGCAAGGAATACGATA
>JBDKUU010000904.1:0-3856 GCA_039679525.1 Phycisphaerales bacterium
TCGAGCTGCGGGTCGACCGCGATATGGAGTACGTGCATATGAAGGACCAGCGCGGCAGCGGCACGGAGCCCGTGGATGTCCTGAGCGGGTATCGCTACCAGGACGGCCTGGCGTACTACCAGAGCACGCGGGACACCGCCACGCACTTCTTCATGGACTATCTGCCCAAGGGCACCTACGTCTTCGAATACAGCACCCGCATTCAGCTCAAGGGCAGGTATCAGTCGGGCATGGCGAGCATTCAGTGCATGTACGCTCCGGAATTCAACAGTCATTCGGAGAGCTTCGAGATCGAAGTGAAGTAGAATCCGAAGCACTGACGCACTTGGCAATTCGGACGGCGGCCTCAAACGATGGTTTAGGCCGCCGTCTTTGTTTTGCGGAGTTCGATGGGACCTATGGGACGGATAGGACCTATAGGTCCCATGCGTCCTATCCGTCCTATGGTCCTATTGCCACGACGCGCGAAAAGAAATTCGTCCTCGCGAAGGAACTGAAGACTTTTTCATGGGTCTATAATAACGGATCGCACGATGCGGAAACCCCTGCGGAGGGGGGCTTCCGGGTGCGGAGAGGGGCGAGCGGCGGCGCCGAGGCGGATTCGCTTGCACAACGCGGGCGGACCGAGTACCTATGGGGGGGATTTGTTGCCTCAGGGGACATCGAAGACACGAGCCTCCCTGCCTCTGCGGCGAATTCTTTCAGAGACTCTTGAGAGAGGAGACTGAACATGGAACGACGGGAATTCCTGACGAAAGCGGGAGCGGCGGGCCTGGCGGCGCTGGGCGGTGGGGCGGCCATGGCCGGGGAGACGACAAAGCGGCCCGGCGAGAACGAAGTCGCCTATCGCACGCGGCTGGCTCGGCTCCGTGCGGCCCAGGCTTCGGTCAGAGGAGGAATTGTCGGTGGGACGGATTTCTTTGAACTGCGGCGGTACGAAATCGAGACCCAAGAGCAGAAGGCCGGCCTGGACAAGTTCTTCAGCGAGGCGGCGATCCCCGCCGTGAACCGGTTGGCCGTGAAGCCGGTCGGCGTGTTCTATCCGGCCGAAGGGATCAGCCCGTTCTACGTATTGCTCGTGCACCCGTCTCTTGAGTCGTTCGCCACAATGTCGGCCCGGCTGATCGAGGATCAGGAATTCACGGCGAAGGGGGCCGCCTTCATCGACGCCCCGGCGGACAAGCCTGCCTATAAGAACCTGGAGACTCAGCTCATGCAGGCCTTCCAAGGCATGCCCAGACTGGAATTGCCGGTCGGTGGGTCGGGGCGAGTGTTCCAGTTGCGGACCTACGAGAGCCCCAGCAGGAAGACCGGACTCAAGAAGATCGAGATGTTCAACACGGCCGAGATCGCCATCTTCCGAAAGGTCGGACTGCATCCTGTCTTTTTCGGACAGACGCTCGCCGGGACGAAAATGCCCAACCTGACGTACATGCTCGGCTTCAAGGACATGGAAGAGAGCAAGGCCGCCTGGCAGGCGTTCGGCCAGGACCCGGACTGGAAGACGTTGTCCGCGAAACCCGAGTATGCGGACAAAGCCATTCTCCGGCCCAAGGGGATCACCAACCTGTACCTCAAGCCCGCGGATTATTCGCAGATCTGACGTATTCTTGCAGGGTGGGTCCTTGACCATGCGTTGGGGGTATCGACACGCATGTGACGCGCGGGTTGAGAACCCACCCTGTGAGCCTCGTCGCTCTCCCTCTATTGTACCCTTCCCTCTTCAGCGAATTCCTAGGCCTTTCGCAGCGAAAACCCTCTTGCCTGTATCCTCTTTTTCCCCCTACTCTGCTATGTGCAGACGCCGCGAGGCATTCTTTGTTTACGAAGGAGATACAGCATGTCTACACGTGCGAGCGTATACAAGCATCCGATTCATCCGATGCTCATCGTCTTTCCGATCGGGCTGTGGGTCTTCTCGATCATCTGTTACGGCATCTATCTGGCGACCTCGGTTCTCGTCTGGCGTACGGTTTCTCTGTACTCGATGGGCGGCGGGGTCGTCGGAGGCATACTGGCCGCGGTGCCCGGCACGATCGATTTCCTGACGCTGGGACCATCCCGGGTGCTGACTATCGCGATGACGCACATGATCTGCAACACCGTGGCGCTGACGATCTTCACGATTTCGCTCGTGCTGGCCCTGTTCTGGGAGGGGCACACGCTGGTGCCCTTCATCCTGAGCCTGTTCGGGCTGCTGGCGATGGGGATCGGCGGTTGGCTCGGGGGGGCCCTCGTGTATGAGCACGGCGTCGGGGTCTCCTATGTTCCCCCGCGTGTTCGGGCCGAAGAAATGGTGGAGCAGCATGTGTGATCGCGCCCTGGCCTCGGGTCAGTCTTTTGGGCTGGAGGAATAGGGGAAAGGCCTGATGACGCCGGGGCCGCGGGGGCATAGAGTCAAGGGGCGACATCGGAGAACCCGGCGATGTTCGCGTCAGAAGAGGAGCCAACCATGGGTTTGCTGGGGTGGGCGTTGATCTTCCTGGTCGTGGCGGGGATTGCCGCGGTCTTTGGCTTCGGGGGCGTGGTGACCGCCGCCGCGAGAATTGCGAAGCTGCTGTTCTTTCTGTTCTTTGCGATTTTCCTGGCGCTGCTCATCGCCGGACTGGTCGGCGGCAGCCCTGCGACCGCGTAGCCGAAGCTGTGGGGCCGCGGCGGCCGGGTCGAGAGGAGACGACGTCGTCTCGGGATCGAACGAACTTGCGGATGAAGGGAAACCAGAATGAACGGATTATGGCGAGGAATCGCGAATGTGTGGGTTGGGCTGGCGTTGGTGGTCGGCGTCATGACGATTACGCCGGGCTGCAAGAAAGAAGGGCCGGCTGAAAAGGCCGGGGAGAAAGTGGATAAAGCCGCGGAAGAGACCGGAAAGGCGGTCGAGAAGACCGGCCAAGCCGCTCAGGACGCTGCGAAATGACCGTTGACGGGAAGAAAAGGAGTAGCCACATGGCGGATACAGGCGCGAACGAGGTCACCGGGGCCGAATTGGACGCAATGAAGGAAGACATCGAGAGACTGCGCGACGACCTGGGGTCGCTGCTCAGCGACGTCGGCTCCTTCAGCAGAGAGAGACTGGCGGACACGCGCGACAGACTCAGCGCGGCTGCGGGGGCGTTCCAGGGCCGCGCGTACGGTCGGGTGCAGGGAACGGCCCGCATGATGCGGGACCGCGGCCAACAGGCCGTGGACAAGTCGCGGGGGGCCGTCGAGCAGAAGCCGATCACCTACGTGATGGCCGCGTTCGCCGTCGGGGTGATTCTTGCGTCTCTATTTGAGTGGAAGAAGGGATCATGAGTCTCTTGAGGGACGTGGTTGTGACTGTCGGCGACGCCCTGCGTCTGTCCAGCGACGTGATGCGGCGGAACCTCGAGGTGCGGAGCAAAGCGATCAAACATACTGTGGGCCGGATCGTGGTCACCGTGATCTTCGCTCTGATGGCGGCCTGCATGGCGGCGGTTGGGGCGGGGTTTCTCCTGTACGCGATCTTCATCTATATCGCTCGCCAGACCGGGTTTCCCGCCGCCGGATTGATCGTGGGCTTCGGACTGTTGCTGCTGGCGATTGTCGTATTCCTCGTGGGGCGAAGCGTCGGCGTACGATCATGAACCGGCCTCGGTCGGATCGGGGCTGAGAGCTTTGTCGCACGGATTCATCGATGGGGCAAAAGGACGGTGCGCGATGGCAGATATGGCTGCGGAAACGGAAACGAGAGTCCAAGTGAACACGGATGAAGCGATCAACGAGCGAATCCATCGAGAATTGGAGGCTCGCGTGTACTACTATGCCCAGCGTCCCAGCGAGATTGACCACCGGCTGCGGGAGCTGGACCAGGAGTGGGACATCGAGAGAGTCCTCG
>JBDKUU010000905.1:0-4791 GCA_039679525.1 Phycisphaerales bacterium
GCATTGGAGGACTCTGAAAAATATCTATCTTGCAGACTCCGCTCGCACGAGCATAAGCTCGCCTGCGAGCGGGAGTATCCAGTTTCATTCTTCCTTTACGGGCTCAGGATAGCATGATTGGGCAGAAGAATCAATGCGTTCCGAACGGCCGCTATCGTGTTGAGACAGGCGAGGCCTGGCAAGATAGCTTTATCGGTGGGGCAGCAGGCTGGCGCGGACCCAGCTCCAGTTGAGGGCGACGTGAAGGACGATCCCGATCAACAGGAGCGTGCCGCCGCCCTGGTGGATCCATTCGAAGGCTTCGTGGGAGAGGCGGTCCGCCAGGAGGGCGGAGAAGGCCTGCGTGACGGTCAGCACCGCCAGGATCGGGTTGAGGATCTTGAGCATCGCGTTCTTGTGCATCGGTCCACTCCTTGGAGACTGTGTCGATCGGTTCACCAGTTCACGTCACGAGGGACTACTCGGGCCGGACCGTGGGAGTTCTCCAGCGGTGACCAGATGTGACCCTGGGAACCTCAATTTTTGGCCGAGGTTTTCGAACTGTCGACGACTTCGCCGGCCCACTGTCGGCCTCGATCGAGTTCGCCTTCGAGCAACAGGTCGACCTCGCCGGCCTTCTGCGGGTTCTCCGTCGCGACGAAGAAGGTCTCCGGCCGGGCGACGGGCTTGCCTCCCAGACGGATGAGACGCTTGAGCAGCTTGGGAGCGGCCCTCAGATGTCTCAACGGCCAGGGCTTGACCGTCGTGTCGAATGCGGCCACGGACTTGCCGTTCAGAATCCCCGATGGAAGCGATTGCAGAATTTTGCGGACCGCCGCCGGGACTGCGAAAGCGTGTGTGGGCGTGCCCATCACGACCAGGTCGACGCCCTGGACGTCGGATGCGGCCAGTTGATCGATGGACGCCACACGGGCTTGGCCCGCCGACTTCATGGTCTCCGCCATCGTTTCCGCGAGCCGCCGGGTGTTTCCGAATCGAGAGAAGTACACGATCAAGGTCCTCATGGTCTGTGCCCTCGCAATGGCACGCGGTCCGCGTGCCGGGACTATTTGGCGAACGTGGTCTCGGGGTAGCGGGCGAGAAGGTCGAGCAGCATGTCCGGGATCTGGCTGAGCATCGGCGTGTGCTTCACGCAATAGTAGATCAGCCAGGCGTTGAGGTCGACGTCGTAGTCCATGAAGTAGGGGGTCAGGGCGCCCGTGTGCGGCGTGTTGATGCTGATCACGCGGACCGGCGTCTTCGAGCCGAAGTCGAGGTCCTTCAGGCAGATGGTCCTGGTCGCCGCGCATCGCTCGGTCCTGTAGTGAATCTCGCGGTTCTTGATGTCGTGGACGATGCTCCACTTCGTCGACTTCCCCTGGCGAACGGTCGCCAGCGTGTCGAAGGCGTACTGAATCCCGGCCGGTCTCGACCCGTCCGGCTGGTACGCTTTGAGCCGGTCGGCGGCGATGACGAAACGGTCGAGCGAACCTCGCGAGTCCTTGCGAATCTCCTGGGTCCCGCCGAAACCGTTGTACTGGGCCAGGTAGGTGAGCGACTGGTCGCACGTGTCATTGGTGATGAGCTTGTAGGGGAGCTGGTCGCCTGTGTGGCAGACCATCTTGCCCTCGATGAACTCCACGACGGCCGCGTGGCCCTGGGCGTCGGCGACGAAGAAGTGGATCGGCATCGGCATGCCCTGGGAGATGCGGATTGCCTTGTCGCTGGCGACGACCTCCTCGACGGTCCCGCTGTTGTCGAGCTGGTACTGGACCCAGGCCGTCACGGCGGGGCGGTCGTCCGGCGCCGGGTTCTGCGTGCCCGGCAGCATGAGCGTCTCGACGACCAGGCCGGCCTCGTTCATCCCGCCGTTGGGCATCTCGCGGCCGTACTGATTGAAGGACACGCTGCCGTACCTGGAGACCCACTCGGCGGCCTTCTCCGTGGCGTTTAGCAGCAGGGCCTTCTTGGCGATGCCTCTCTTATTGATGACGATCAGGCCCTGATCGAGGTGCCAATCGTAGTTCTTGCCCGCGAGCAAGTCCTCCTGCAGGAAGGCCGTGCACGCCCGTGCGGGCCGTGCCGCCGGAAAAGCGAAGAATAGGACGATCATGACTGGAACTGTGAGACGCGTCGGCAGACGAGTATGTCTTTCCATTCTGGGTTTCTCCTTATCGCCTTGTCATTATCGATTAGGCAATCGCCGAAACCTGTGCCCATCAGGCTCAATCACCACGAAAGCTCTCTTTAATTCCTCAGCGGAGTAGGATTGCAGCACTCTCGCAAGCTCGTTGTGGACGGAATCCTGGGTGGATGGCAGCATCCTGAGATAGAGGACGCCCGCTCCCAGCGCATTCACAAAGACCAGCGCTCCGAAGTCGCGATCTCGGGTGATCAGGATGCGGTCTTGTTCCTGGGCTGTCGTGAGCAGTCTCTGATCGCTCGCCTGCGAAAGACCGAACTGGGCGACTCGAACGACATCATGTCCCCGCTTCGTGAGAAATCTCGCCGTTGATGCGTAGACGTCCTGGTCGAGAAGGAGTCTCATGCCGAGACCGCCGTCAGGTGGATATCTTCACCCGATACCAACGCAATGGCGTAGCTCAAGCAGGCGCGGATATCCTCGACAGTCAGATCGGGATAGTAGTCTTCAATGATCTCCTCGAAGGTGCGGCCTTCGCTGAGCAATTCCAGTACGCTTTGGACGGTGATTCGCGTGCCTGCAACGCAGGGTTTCCCGAAGTGGATTCCAGGATCAACCGCAATTCGATCTATCATCTCAGCACCTGATAGAGAGGCTGCCTTCCATTGTACATTTCGCTCTGGAAACCGATACGACGAAAACCCTGCATCAGGTCGAGTACTCAGCCTTTGAGCGTCTCGATGGCGTCCTGGACGCTGGCGTTCTCGTGGACCATTTTGCTCAGGGCCTGGACCATCTGGCTGGGCTTGGCGTGCTGCCAGGCATTGCGGCCGATGGAGAGGCCCGCGGCCCCGGCGGCCAGGGCGCCTTCGACCATCCGGAAGATCTCCTCGTCGCTGCCCATCTTGGGCCCGCCGGCGATGACGACCGGGATCGGGCAGCCTTCGACGACCGACCGGAACGTGTCGGGGCTGCCGGTATAGCCCACTTTCACGATGTCGGCCCCGAGTTCGGCTCCCACGCGGGCGGCCAGCTTGATGTTGTTCACATCGTATTCGTTCTTGATCTTCGGTCCGCGGGTGTAGATCATCGCCACCAGCGGCATCTGCCATTCCGTGCAGCGTTCGCTCACCAGGCCGAAGTGCCGGAGCATCTCTTTGTCGGTCTCGGCGCCGAGGTTGATGTGGATGGAGACCGCATCGGCCCCGAGCTTGATCGCCTCCTCGACCGTGCAGACCAGCTCTTTGGCGTTGGGGTCGGGGCTCAGGGTCGTCCCGGCCGACAGGTGAATGATCAGGCCGACGTCGCCGCCGGACCCGCGATGGCCCGCCCGAACCATGCCTTTGTGCATGAGGATGGCGTTGGCCCCGCCGGCGACCATGTGGCTGATGGCCTTCCGCATGTCGGCCAGACCCTCGATCGGTCCGACGGTCACGCCGTGATCCATGGGGATGATGACCGTCCGCTGCGAGTTGCGGTTGATGATTCGTTCCAGTCGTATTGCCTTGCCGATCATGCCAAACCTCCAGGAGTAGCCGGGCTTTGAACCCGGAAGAAACCCTGTATTGATGTCGCATCGTCCTACGAGCCCGTATAATGTACATTCTGTTGTGACGGAGGCAAGGAAAAAAGCCAAAAGCACGCCAGTTGTGTCTGCGCGGGCATTCGGGTGTTCGGAGTCCATGCGGCCGATAGCCATTCACACCGGGACGGCGGGCTTGGTTCGTAGTGACGCCGTAAGGCGTTATCGTATGCCTCTTCTGTCTCGCAAGACACCGAGGAAGAAGGATATGCCCTGGTGGGCACGCTACAAACGGGCCGCCCACGATTCCACCCGTGCCAGGGTTCTTTCACAGACACCGGCTGTTGAGGTGTGTCCAGGTCTTCCGGCAGATCGAAGGCTCCCGTGCAAACGGGAGAGGTTCCTGCATCGTGGAGCTCAAGGCATGCCCGAAGCGGGCATGCCTGGGAAGTTTTGCGTTTTGCGGCCTCCAGCACAATACGCGAGCAGAAGGCTCGCCTTGGGGGTGCGCAGCACGCCTGGTGCTGGTGGCTCCAATGCGAAAAACTTCCGCCGTGCAGCGGCGGATTCCGGATCAGTCTGTTCCTTCCTCCGTTCGTAAGGCGGAACTGGCGGTGTGGTGGAAGAACAACTAATCACATCTCGCTATGTCTCTGTGAAAAGCAGACCGGCGTCCGCAGCCTCGCTGGCAGCCGGTCGTTGGTGCGTCCGCAAGAACAGTCGCTGCAAGGAAGCGACGGACGGATCCGGATTCCGCCGCTTCACGGCGGGCATTTTCCGCCTTTTGCCAGTGGCATAGGGGCGATGCTGCGCATCGTCTTGCACGACCGCTGAGGCCCCGGTCTCTTTTTGAGTTCATGCCACTGGCGTGGTATACTCACTTCAGGCGACTCGCCCAAGTGGAGAGTACCATGTCGAATTTGATGAACAGAATCACGATCAATGCTGCCCAATGCGGCGGACGGCCATGCATTCGCGGCATGCGGATTTGCGTTGTTGACGTTCTAGATCTCTATGCGGCTGGGCTGAATGCGGAACAAATTCTGGACGAGATGCCCGATCTGGAAGCCGAGGATTTGCAGGCCGCCCTGCAATACGCCGCGCGCAGTCTGGATCATTCGGTGCTGGCCGCATGACGATCTGGACT
>JBDKUU010000906.1:0-4687 GCA_039679525.1 Phycisphaerales bacterium
GCTCTCCGACCAGACGTATCTTGCGTGCCTGGAGAGCCCCTCGGGATTCAGCGACCGAGAGATGGACGTCCTTCGAGATCATTTCATTCGCGGCCTGTCTCTCGTGAAGATCGCCCGTGACGCAGGCCTGGCTTACTACCGGGTCCGCGCGATCGTCGAGAGAGCCCGGGAGGTCGCATCCTCTCGCGCGAAAGCCCCGCAGGCGAGCCCTGGGAAAGCGGAGGCGAATCGTGAGGAACCTGGCTCGTCCCCGCTGCCGTCGGGCCTGGTCGAAAGCCGGAGGGAGGACAAATGACCACCTACACAGTCTCCAAACAGTTTGCCTGGCAGGGCCCGTTGAGCGAGCGGGCGATTCGCGTCTGCCGCATGTTCGGGTTGACCGTCGATCGGCTCACGGCCTCAGCCCCCTGCCACACGTGCAAGGTCCGAATCCGGCCGGGGGACATCGTGTACACCACCGGGCCCTCCGGCGCCGGCAAGAGCGTGCTGCTTCGCGAGCTGCGGCGCTGCGTGCCGGAGGGGGACGCCGTCGATCTGGCCGACATCGAGCTGCCGGACGACAGAACGGTGATCGATTGTTTCGGCGACGATCTCGTCGCGAATCTCCAGACGCTCAGCGCCGTCGGCCTCGCGGAGGTCTTCTCGATTCTGAACCGTCCCTCCCGCCTCAGCGACGGCCAGAAGCACCGCTTTCGCCTGGCTCGCGCTCTGGCCTCCGGCAGGCCCTTCGTCTTCGCGGACGAATTCTGCAGCGAGTTGGACCGGATCACGGCCGCGACGGTCGCGTTCAACGTCCACCGCTTCGCCAAGCGGGCCGGGCTCACGCTGCTCCTGGCCTCCGGCCGCGACGACATCCTGATCGACCTGGCCCCCGACGTGCTGATCACCAAGGATTTCACGGGACCGGCCCAGGTCATCTACAAGGAACGTGCGTGATTGTTGATTTGTGATGTGTGATTGTTGATTGAAGAAACGCACGCTTCGGTCTTTCAATCAACCATCAACAATCCGAAATCAACAGTCCTTTTCGGAGGGCGACAAATGCATACCTGTTCCATCATGCGATCGCTCGAGCTGACGCCGGGCGATATGAGCGACTACGAGCAACTGGCCGCGTACCACTATCGCGAGGAACGTCCGGTCGCGGTCAAGGCGGTGTATGTGCTGCGGCCGAAGAAGCCTCTGGGCTCGTTCGGCCGAAGAGCCGCGGGAGTCATCGTGTACACGATGCCGAACCCCCGGGTGGAGCTGCGAACGGTCGCCACCGGCGGCCTGTTCGCGGGCCTGGACCGCCAGACGGAGCTGGCGATGCTCAATCGCAACATCCGGTGCATCGCGAGGGTGATCGTGGAGCCGCGACTCCGCGGCATCGGCCTGGCCACGCGGCTGGTCCGCGAGACCATGCCCGGGATGAACGTCCCGATCGTCGAGGCGTTGGGCGTCATGCCTCTCGTGAACCCGTTTCTCGAACGGGCGGGCATGAAGGTCTTTGAGCCGCGGGTCCCGGTGGAGCACGTGAAGCTGATCGAGGCGTTCAGCGCCGTGGACGTGGAGGAAAGCGATCTCGTGTCGCCGCAGATCGTGCAGGACCGGCTCGACGAATTGAGCGGCCCGCGGGCGGCGTTCATCGAGCAGCACATCCTTGAGTTCCTCAAAAGCCACAACACCCGGCGGATGATGCCGCCCGGCCTGGAGCGGACCCGCTATCTTCTCGGCAAGCTGACGCACCGCCCCTCCTATTACATCTGGATCAATCCACTGATTAAGGATGATTGGAGATTGATGATTTCGGATCCGCGCCCGGCGCCTTCTTCAATCGACCATCGAACATCAACAATCAACCATCTCAAAGCGGAGGTCACATCACGATGAAAACGACGATCGAGCGTATTCCTTTGGACCGGCTCGTGCCGCACCCGGACGGCGCGAATCGAATGAGCCGAGCGAACGTCGAAAAGCTGGTCCGCAACATCGAGCGGAGCGGCCGGTACGAACCGCTCGTGGTCCGTCCCTGTCCCGATCGGCCGGGGCGCTTCCAGATTCTCAACGGCCGGCATCGCTGTGAAGCTCTTCGCAGGCTCGGCCGGCCGACCGCGGACGCGATCGTGTGGGACGTCGACGACGAGCAGGCGGATGTTCTGCTGGCCACGCTGAATCGGCTCGGCGGGCGGGACATCCTGGAGAAAAAGCTGGCCGTGCTGCGACGGTTGGCCGGTCGAATCCCCACCCGCAAGCTGGCCCGGCTGTTGCCGCAGACGCTCGGCCAGATCGAACGATTGACGGCCTCCACGCCGCTCTCGCAGAAGACCGCCCAGAAGGCCGGCGCCTTCGCCAGAGCCATGGTGTTCTTCGTGGACGACCGCCAGCAACAAGAGATTGAGCAAGCTCTGGCTACCGCCGACCGCATTGCCGACGGGCGGGGTCGAGCCGCTCGAAGGGCGACGGCGCTGGCCGAGATCGCAACCCGGTTCCTCGCCCGCGGCGACGAGCCGAGGAACCGCAAGCCCTAGGGCTCTGGAACATCGCTCTGTGACAAGTTGATAAAGAGTTCTTTATTTCTCTCCCCTGATCTGTCCGCCGACGGGAGCTTCGGGTGGCGTGACATTGGATATGGGCTTATCCATATTCCCTCAGACGACGTGGGACACAATGAACGGTGGAACGTGGCGGAAAGTCCGGCCTCAGGAGCGAGAGCTCGTTTCATCGTCGTCGGGCCGGGCCACCTCGTCGGGCTCGGCGGACCCGTCCGATTCTGCATCGTCAATCAACCCCATGCCCAGGGCGCGCTTGATGAGGTCGACGAGGCTGGCCGCCTGGAGCTTTCGCATGATGTTCTTGCGATGGACGTCGATGGTTCGCTTGGAGCGGTGCAGGTGGGCGGCGATATCCTGGCTGGTCTTGCCGGCGAGGATCAACTGCAGGATCTGGATTTCCATCTGGGTCAGGGCCCTGTGCGAGCGGGGCAACAGGGCGACTCGGACCAGTTGCTTTTCGATGGCTTCGCCGAGGCGATCGGCCGAGACGGGCTTTTCCAGACACTCGCAAGCTCCGGCTTTGACTGCCTTTACGGCTGCGGGCACGGCGGCGCGCTCGACGATGGCGACGGTCGAGACCCAGGGAGCCATTCGGCGAACCTGGGTCAGCAGGTCCAGCCCCTCCCCCTCGGAGCCCTCCAGATCCACGATCAGAATGTCGCAGGGCTTGGCGGACAGCTTCTCCAGGCAGTCCTGGCCCTGGGAGAAGTAACCGATCAGCTTGTCCCCGCGTCCGAGCGCCGTTTCCACCATGAGACGGAACTGAGGCCCTTTCCCATAGCAGTAAATACGCCTTCGCGATCCGTTCTTCATGGCGCCACGTTGCAGAAATGGTATCTTCCGGACTGTTCCACTGTCTCTCCGCCCTTCGGGACGAACGAATGCTTCGTAGCTCGCGGGTCGCCTTGAAACCCAATTCTGACGCTCGCACGGTCTCAAAGCGACCCCAGTTGCGGCCGACCTTACCACTGCTGCCGCACTGCTACTCACTTAAGGCGTCTGTCAAGTGCTGAATGTAGATGAAAATTTGGGCAATTTAGATAAAATGGGAAACACCAACAGGCTCCATGTTAGCACCATCGCAGTTGCCCGCGGCGCAAGTCCACTTCTGGAGCCCGCTCCGTCACTGCAATAGCAGACGCCCGTCTGTTTGCCAGGTCGATGCTGCAATAAAGTAGCCTCATCTTGCTACAGCCATTTCAAACACGTTCAGGATATCCCCTCCGGCTGGGGTCTGCTATCCGTACAAGTAGGTATTTTTGTTAAGCGACCGCAGTTTTTGCGTGCCGGCGGCATCTTCATCCCCTCCCGAGGACTGCCCTAACGATACGACCCCAGACGACGTCATTTTCCCTGTCTTGCCCAGAATCCCTCGCGATGCAGGCGTGACTTTGTTGAAACGATTTTACCTTGAGCTCGACGTGGCGAGGAATGAAGGAACCATCCCCATGGACATTGTTCGATATCCTATTCGTCGGCATGGTCCGCTTCCCGCGAAGCCTGGACGGCTGTTCGTTCGTTCGCTACAGCCCTTCGGCGGATCAGAACCTGTAGTAGATGCTCATCGCCAGGACGGGGTAGATCCGCACGGCGTCCAGGTCGTCCTCGATCTCCCGCTCTTCCCGGGCCAGGTCCGCCTGCAGGGCCGCATTGCCGGCCAGCGGGCCGGTGGCGCTCAAGTTGACGTTGGGAGAACCGATGAACGCCACGCCGACGTCGGTGGTGAACCCCCAGTGGCCGTCCGACGACAGCGGGTTGCCGAACCCGATGCCGACGAACGGCGCGAAGTCGTCAAAGTCCGACTCGCCCCGGATGCTGCCCAAGTCCTCGGCGTCATAGACGTGGCCGCCGATCTCGATCGACTGGTCCGACGTCGCCTCCATGTCGATGTCGCTGCCGTTGAACAGAACGCCCGCGCTGATCCGAAAGTCGCCCGAGAAGGGATACCAGTCCAAGATCAGCATGGGATTGAAGAGTTCGACGTCCACGTCGTAATCGATGTCGTCGAACTGTGCTTCGAAGTCGAGACCGAACCACTGAAGTCCGCCTCGAAGGTTCAGGTTCGGCGCGAGGTTCGTCGTCAGATCGCCGCCGATGCCCAGGGTGCCGGCCTTGGCCCCGATCGCCCATTCGTCGAACGCCGCCCCTGCCCG
>JBDKUU010000907.1:0-2996 GCA_039679525.1 Phycisphaerales bacterium
TTGTCGAAATCAGAGCTCTTTTCCGGGAGATTCGAGGACTTTGTGGGGCGGCCGACCATTCGCGTAAAGATAGGGCGAGCCACGGTCATAAAACGCTTATCACGGTTTTTGTCCCAGCCGAATCATTTCATATGTTTTAGACGAGCCTGATTCCACAGGCTCATTGTGCCCTGTGGGGGGCAAAGAGTCCCCGAATGCGGCAATCGCATTCGGGAGGCTCCGATCTGGGGGGACGGACCGGGACCCGGACGCGAATGGCCGCGTCAGGCAACCCGACCGTCGCCGCTGCCAGAAACGGGCTATCATAGACGTAGGCGTGGGAGGTTTGTATGAGTGACATCGTGATGCTCCAGGGCTCTGATTCCCAGACCGTGCTCCAGGCTGTCGTGCAGAGCCAGTCGGCCGCGATCATGTCCTATCTGTCCAAGGAGAAATGGCACGTCGCCAAGGTGGTGATGAAGCAGCTCTCGGGCGATGCGACGGGCAACGGCAAGCTGTTCGTCGAGGGGTATCACGCCGACGGCAGACCTCATCCGATCAACATTCGCATCGATCAGCCCGTCGGGGTGAACTTCAAACACGCCTACGGCAAGTTCGTCTTCGACACCGTCGTGGTGGGCCTGGAGCCGTCGTCCGATCCGGCGGCGGGCGGGACGATCGTTCTGGCCGTGCCCGAGCGCATCGGCGTGATTCAGCGGCGCAGCTATTTCCGCGTCAACGTTCCGCCGTCGCTCAAGGTCAGCGTCGTGCTCTGGCATCGAACGGGCAAACGCACTCCCAACGAGAAGACGCACGCTTATTTCGAGGGCCGGCTCATGGATATCTCCGCCGGCGGCGCCCAGATCATCGTTCCGCTCAAACGCGGTCCGGAATCGCAGACCGGCACGGCGGGCGAAGCGGACTTCCACAAGGGGCAGTTCATGGGCGTTCGGTTCACGCCGATGCCCTACGAGACCCCGCTGATGTTCAACGCCCAGATCCGCAACGTCCTGCCCACGGCGGACCACACCAGCCTGTGCCTGGGCTTGCAGATCGTCGGCCTGGAGGCGAGCGAAGAGGGACGCGAGGTCCTGAGCCGGCTGGCCAAGGTGGTCGAGCATTACCACAAGGTCAATCAGATGAGCGGGACGGCAAGCGAGCCGCAGCCGACCGGCGCGTCGCACGTGCCTGAGGAAGCTCTGATGGACTGACGACTCAGACGCCGGCGGCGCCGTCGTGCGTGGGATTGACCGCCGGGGTCTGGCTGGGGACCAGAAGCTGATTGGGCTTGTGAAGCACTCTGCAGTAGAGCCATCTGGCGAAGCCGCCCACGGTGAAGTACCCGAAAATCAGGACGATCGCAATCTGAATATTCCAGACGACCAGCCCCAGGAATAACAGCACGCGGATCAGGTAGCCGAAAGGCTTCTTGCCCCGGAGATAGACGTTGACGATGTGCGGATAGGGCACCCGGCTGACCATGAGGACGCCGACGCCCAGCGTCACCAGCGGCAGGGCGTACACAATCAGGTTCAGAGTCGGGTACTGCTCCTGGTGGAAGATGACCAGGCTGACGACCATGCCGGCGGCCGCGGGGCTGGGCAGGCCGGCGAAGCTCATGTGAGCCATCTCGTTCTCGTCGTTCTCCACGTTGAAGCGGGCCAGCCGGATCGCGGCGCAACTGAGGTACGCCAGAGCCGCCAGCCAGATGGACCGGTGCAGCAGCCCGCCCCAGAGAACCTCGTGCAGTCGAAGCTCGCTCTCCACGAGTCGAAGCATGAGAAACGCCGGAGCGACGCCGAAACTGACCATGTCGCACAGACTGTCGAGCTGGCCGCCGAAACTGGAGGTGCTCTGGCTCATGCGGGCCAGCCGGCCGTCGAGCATATCGGCGACCATCGCCAGCAGGACCATGTATCCGCCCACCGCGTAGCAGGACATCTTGTCGATTCCCGGCTGACTGGCTTTGCTCGCCAGGATGATGGCGATGAAACCGAAGACGCCGTTGAGGATCGTAACCAGCGAGGGAAGCAGGGTAATGTACTTGACGCGGTGCCTTCGCACCCGGCGGAACAAATGCCGTCTCGGTTTGCGATTCATCATTTGTTGGTGCTTACCACCCATTTCTGATGTCCCCCGGCCTCACGAGGAGACGCGAGGCTTGTGGGTCGACTGCGAATCGTACTTCGCCAACGGGGTTATGCCCGCCTTCACTTTGTCCCCGATGCGGACCATACACATCACATCTTCGCTGGCGGACAAATAAAGTTCGGTTCGAGATCCAAATTTGATCATGCCGAACTGTTCGCCGCCGGTGAGTTCCTGGCCCTCCTTGGCGGCGCACACGATTCGCCGGGCGATGGCCCCGCTGATCTGACGGACCAGCAGGCGGTCCTGCGGATGGCCGGTGCGGACCATGGCCACGTTGTTGGACTCGTTGACTTTACCGGCCCGGGGGTTCATCGCGTTGATGTACTTGCCGGGGCGGTAGGTGATGCTCTGGATCTTGGCGTCGCACGGGGCGCGGTTGATGTGGGTGTTGAAGATGCTCAGGAAGATCCCGACGCGAAGCGCCGGTCCCCCGATGAATTCAGCGTCCTCGACTCTCTCCACATCCGTGATCGTGCCGTCGGCCGGGGCGAGCAGCAGGTTGCCGTCGCGGGGCGGCTCCCGGTGCGGATCTCGGAAGAACATCAGGGCCCACGCCAGAACCAGCGAGAAAACCCCTTCGACGGCGACAACACCCCATAAAGGCAGCCACGCGGGTCCGAACAGTCCCACAGCGGCCATCAGCGCGAGGACGGCCACCGGATAGACGACCACCTCGGGCAATCCGTACCTGGTCAATGGAATACGCATAAGCCTGCTATCATATGCGTTCCGGGCCTGCAAATCAACAAGGAAAAAAAGCCCATTCGGTCGCCGTGGCGAAAGGAAAAAGGCCGACCTCCGCCAGTCGGCCATCAAGGGAAGTGACGATGTCGTAAAGGTCCAAAGACGGCGAGGATGCCGGCGCC
>JBDKUU010000908.1:0-1696 GCA_039679525.1 Phycisphaerales bacterium
AGACGGGCTTGGCCATCATTTCATCGCTGATCCAGGCCCTTCCGACCGTGCCGCTTCAGGGGACCGGCTACGATCTTTCCACCGGAAAACCCTGGACCGGCGAGCACCAGGAGTGGCTCGCCCCCTGGCTGCGGAACGCCACCGAAGACATGCGCGTGCTGATGCGGGCCTACCGGCGCGAGCGTTCGCTCGGCCGCCCGCATCCGGAGTGGTTCAACTGGGTGAAGACCTACGTGGACTGGCTGATCCTGCAGCAGAGGCCCGACGGATCGTTCCCGCGACGGTGGAAACCCGCAAGCAACGACGTGGAGGAGCCCACGGGAACGACGAGCTATAATCCCGTGCCCCTGCTCGTCATGATGACCGAAGAGACGGGCGACCCCAAGTATAAGCTGGCCGCGATCCGTGCGGCCCAGTACGTCTGGTCGAACTGGGGAACTCGGGGCGTCTTCATCGGGGGCGCGATTGACAACCCGAACATCACCGACAAAGAGGCCGGGATGCTCAGTATGGAGGCCTACCTGAGTCTCTATGACTCGACCGGGGAGCCCAAGTGGCTGGAACGCGCCAAGGCTGCCGCGGACTTCACCGAAAGTTGGATCTGGATCTGGAACGTTCCGATGCCCGTGGATGCGAACGACTCGCAGCTCCACTGGAAGAAGGGTGTGCCGGCCCTGGGATTTCAGGGCATCACCGCGATGTACGCCGGCAGCGTCGACGAATACCTCGATTGGGCCGTGCCCTCCTACGCGAAACTGTACAACCTCACAAAGGATCGGCATTATCTCGACGTGGCGGCCGTTCTGCTGCACGACACGAAGTCCATGGTCGCCCTGCCGGGACGCCAATACGACCTCAAAGGCATTGGATGGCAGCAGGAGGGTTGGCGCATGGGGCCGGGCGGTTCCGGTCGCGGCGTCGGAGGGCACCGGTTCTGGCTGCCGTGGATTTCGGCAAACCATCTCTACGGCATTACAGGGCTGGAGGAGTACGATTCCGCTCTGTTCAGGAAACTGTCCGTCAAGCCCGAGTCGCGGGCGAAGCCGGAGACAGGAGCGAAATAGCGGTATGAACTGGAGGTCACACGAAATGAGAAGCCATCTTGAGATCGTGTCCATTGTGCTTGCGGTCATTGCGTTATCGGCGACGCCGACCGCTTCGTTTGGAGCCCAGGCGACTTCCGCTCCGGGCTCGAAACCGGCGCCGGCGGGCGAGAACAGAATCATCACGGAATCGGACGTCACGGCCGAGCGGGTGGGCGGCTCGATCCCGGTTGAGGCGATCGGAGAACCGGTCAGCGCGGTCACCGTGTCGGCGCCGCGGTGGGTGGCCGGGGCCGACGCCGCATCCAGCTACGCCACCGTGGATGGCTCGATTCTGCCGGTCGATCCCCATGGCAAACCGATCAACTTCCGTGTGATCCTGCCGGCAAGCTGGTCCCGCCGGGCAATCCAGCAAGGCGGGGGCGGCATGAACGGTATGATCACCGTCGGGGGCGGCGGTTTCGGCAGAGGCAGAGGCGGGCCGGGTGATCCGGGCGTCGCCCTGTACGGCAGCGACTCGGGGCATCAGGCCGGTTTCGGCGGTCCCCGCGGCGGCGGACCCTCGGGCGACGACTGGGCGCTCAACGACGAAGCCATCAAGAACCACGGTTACAAGCAGATGAAGAAGTCGCACGACGCCGCCATGGTCATCA
>JBDKUU010000909.1:0-15358 GCA_039679525.1 Phycisphaerales bacterium
CGATCAACTGCGGGCGATCCTCGCCCATGAGTTGGCGCACATCCGCCGGCATGACTACCTCGCGAATATCCTGCAAACCGTCGTCGAGATCCTCGGTTTCTATCATCCGGCCGTCTGGTGGGTGTCGAGCCGCATCCGCATCGAGCGGGAGAACTGCTGCGACGACCTTGCGGTCCAGGTCTGCGGCAACACGCTCCAGTACGCCCGGGCCCTGACCTCGATGGAAGAGATGCGCCACAGCCGCAGCGATCTGGCCCTGGCCGCCAGCGGAGGCAGCCTGATGGCCCGCATCGCCCGTCTGCTCGGTCGCCCGGCGGTGGATGATCGCCGCTTCGCCTGGCTGCCCGGCCTGGTCGCCCTGCTGCTGGTCGCCGGTGTCGTGATCCCCACGGCCTTGGCCCTGGCTCGCTCCGCCCCCAGCGCACCCGAGTCGCCGGCGGAAGAGGCCCCTGCCCCGCCGGCCCCCGTTGAGTTGCCCGACGCACAGATCGCGGTTGGCTTCGTCCTGGCAGATGTAGCCAGCGACGGCGTGCTTGCTCCGCAGACGGCGGCGGAGGCGGCGAGTCTCCTGGAACGCATCACAAACCCCGCCGTGCCGCCGACCGTGGAGGAGCTGCGCCGGCCGCTGGGCGAGGTGCTCTCCGCCTTCACGCCTGCGCCGGGCCGGGCGAATGATTTCATCGATCTGCTGGGCCGAGACGGCTACCCGATGAGAAAATTGTGGTCACCTCGAGTGACCGTTGCGTCGGGCAAACCCATGTCGTTCGCGATGGGCACGCCGCCGGACTCTGATGCGTCCACATCCAAGGACCCCGATTTCGTCTCCATGCAATTCGAGGCGGTCGCCATGGCGCTGCAGGACCGGAAGGAAGTCCGAATCGACGTCAACCTGGCCCGCGCATATCCCGTTGATGACCGCGCCACGCCGCGCATCAAGACGGCCATGTGGACTCTCAAGACCACCATCCTGACTCCCGACGACCAATGGACGCTGATCCAGGACAATCAGTTGAAGTTCACCCAGAACGGCCGGGAGTACATCCAACTGCCTGTGATCCGCACCAGCGTCGTCGACGAGCCCGCGATCGACACGGCCGCCGTCCTTCCGGCGACTCCCATGGGACAGACAGTCGACGTGGCTCCCGGCATGGGGGGCATGGGCCTGCCGGCCTCCGCGGATGCGCCGCAGATCCTCATCAAGTTCTCGCTGTTCCCCACGGTTTCGGCGGACAAGGTGGTGGACCTTGAGACGAGAAACCTCGTCGCCGGAGTCCTGGCGAACGAGGACTTGCAGGCGTTGAAGGAGGTCATCCATGCGGACCCGCAGCAGGACGTGACCTTGGGCGAACTCCTGAAGACCTGGGTTGCGAACAGGTCGATGACGCCGGAAACCATCGGCGTTCTCATTGACGTGCTCCAGTCCCGCGGCTACCTGGGCGGCGAGAGCACGCCGGAAGTGCTGACTCGCGATGGGCAGCAGGCCCGGATGATCCTCGGCGCCGAGACGCCACGGTCGGCGGCATTGGGAACCGAAGTCCAGGTGACGCCCCACGTTGCTTCGCCCGCGAGCGGTTTTGTCCGGCTGGAGGTCGAGGCCCAATGGAGAGAGCAGGTCGATCCGAACGACACAAGCGATCGGCCGGACATCCGCCAGACCGACATGGTGACCACGATCGCGATTCCCTTCGGCAAATCCGTCGCTCTTGTCGCCGACAAATCGGACGGCCGCGGCGGCAGTCTGCACATGCTGCTGGTCAGCCCGACGATCTTCGTCGCGCCCCAACCCGGCGAGGGGCAAACCGCGGACGCGAACGCAACGACAATTGTCGCGAGTTCTCCCCAGGACAACACGCCGGATTCGAATGCCGCGCAGGTGCTCACAAACTGGATGATCGTCGAGGCCCGGACGGATGCGGTGCTGGACCGCGAGACTCTGCGTCTGATCTGCGAGGTTCTCGCAGGCGAGCGGCCGCAGATCGCCAGGGAACTCGCGGCGACCCGGCGTAAGATGACTCTGGGCCAGGTGCTCAAGACGTACGTGGCCAGGCAATCGATCTCCCCGGAGACCGGCCAGGCTCTGATCGATCTGCTCGATGCACGTGGACTGGCGACCGTTCTATCAAGCCCGGCTTTGATCTCTCGGGATGGACAACAAGCCGAGCTCCGCAGCGTTTCCGAGGAATGGTTCTCGCCGCGTCGACTCCGGATCGTCCAAGCGGGCGAAGAACCGAATCTGATCAAGTTCGAGTACGGCACGTCCATCAAGAACACGGCTCACGTCGAGCAGGACGGCAGCATCACGCTGGACATGTCGGTGACGTTCAAGACACCCGAGCCCAGGACCGACCCCAACGCTCTGCCCGTCGTGCACGAGACGGGAGCTTCCACCACGGTGAACGTGCGAGAGGATCGGTACTTCTCGCTGTTGTCGGAGTCGACCGACAGCGCCCGCCAAACCCAGGGCGCCGAATCCCTCCTGATCATGGTCAAATCCAGCGTAGTCAGGCCCGCCCCCCGGCCGGAGCTCACCGAGACGCACCGTCTTCGTCTCAACCACAAGAAAGCGCAAAGCGCCAAGGAACTCCTGCCTCGCGAATACCAGCAGTATGTTCAAGCCCAGGACCCCGGCGATTGCGAGCCCAACGACGCAGGACATATCCTGACGATCACCGCCCCTGCGGCAATCGCCGGCGCGATCCAGGATGCGGTCCGGAAGCTCGACGCGCCCCCTCGACAGGTTCTGCTGGACGTTCGGATTGTCGAAGCGGAGCGTGCCGACCTCTTGAAGTCCGGCGTGGAATGGCAGTTCCCAACGGTGTCGGCCGAGAGAATCCATCTCGGCTATTCTCCCGATGCGACGTTCACGAATTCCCTGCTGGCGACGCTGAACCGGCTTGCAGCGACCCACCAAGCGGATATCCTGTCCAACCCGCAGATCGTCGCGATGGATGGGCATACGGCCCAACTACGGTCCACTCAGGAAGAATGGTACCTGATGAGCGATCCGCCCGCCGTGCCTCCGGGATTCCAGAGAAGCGAGTCGGGAACGATCCTGAACATCACGCCCCGAATCGGCGACAGCAACGCCATCACGCTCGAAACAGCGATCGAGGTCTTCAACACCGTCCCGGGACACAACGGCCCCGATCTTCCGATCGTCACACGTCGCCAGGCCAAGAGTGCAATCACCATCACGACCGGCGGCACCGTGGCCGTCGCAGGACTGACCAGCAAGCAAAGCGACCAGACAACAAAAGAAATCGCGGTCTTCATTACGGCGACCCTCGTCCCTGAAGGCGGCCCGGCCGCTTCCTCGCTTCATTCTCCCAAAGAGACAGCGTCGCCCGCCACCTCCGTCGCCCGCGTCGAATCCGCCGATTCACCGAATCGGAGCCCAACACCGGTGCGCGATGCCAACCTCCCAGGGCTTGCCGCCGCCCGGCAAATGCACGCGAGTTTGGACCCGCTGGCGCACGCGATATCCATGGAAATCGCAAGAGCCGAACAAGAGTTGGTTGTCTTGAGGCAGACTCGCGAGGAAACGAATCCAAATATTGCCCGTCAGAAGGCCTTTCTGGAAGCCCTTCAGGACAAGCTTCAGAGTCGACAAACGACACTGGGCCAGGAGTTCGACCGTGAGCTTGAGAAACAACTGCCCGCGATCAGCAAGAACTCGGGGACCTCACCCGGTGAAATCAGCCTCCAGATCTCAGAGGCCGTGGCGATTCGCGACATACGAGTGAACTTGGATACCCTGGTCCAGGAATGGGCGAAGAATATCGTTGCGATGGAGAAGGAACTCTGCGATCTGCGTCAAAGCCATCTCCCGTCGCATCCGACCCTTCGGCAGAAGCAGGCCGCGTTGGACGACCTGTATCGCAGGCTCAAGGAGAGACGCAAGACCCTGTGGGAGGAGTCCGGCACAGGTGGCCCGACTGTCCGCCGGATGGGTCCGACCGATCCTCTGGAAATGTCCGCCACATTCACAAGAGACGACCTGCTGAACGTACTGAACCGAATCAGCAGGTACTTCGGCGTGAACATCGCGACGGATTGGGCGGTCCGCACGCAGCCCATCACAGCCACTCTGGTTGATGCGCCCATAGAGGCGACCCTTCGGCAGGTTCTCCAGGAGACGCCGTACGCGTTCAAACTGGTCTCGCAAGACAATCGCCCCACGTACCTGGTGTATCGCACGATCACAGCCAACTTCGAGCAGGTCGAGTTGCTGCAGGCCCTGGACGAGATCGCCGAGATGACGGAAACGCCGATCATCCCCAGTCCAAACGTAGAGGGAAAGGTCACCGCTCACCTGACGAATGTGGATCTGGAGACGGCGTTGAGAATCATGCTGGCGGGTACGCCGTTCGTCTTCAAGAAAACAGGCCGCTGCTACATCGTGGGCGACGGTCGATCGGGGGAACTCGGTCCATCCGAAGCCGCGGCCCGCATCGGGACGCAGATCCACGTGATCGCAATGTTCGTAAGAATTCCGGGCGATCGGCCGATCGACCCGGACACGGCGGCGGAAGTATTCAACTTGATCGCCCCCGGCGGCAGTGAGAAACCTGCGATGAGCCTGGACAAGTTGGATGGAGCCGGCGCGGACAAGGTTCTGAAGGCTCTGGCCGGACAGATTGCGGGCACGCGTTTTCAAGAGGTGATTGGGCTTCTGGAGTCGAAGGGACTTCTCGTCCGGGTGGCCGAGCCGCACTTCTGCGCCCTGGCCGGCGAACGGGCCTGTCTCAACGCCAGAGATCTTTTCCTCGCCGTCCGCCATGAAGTCCTCGAAGGAGGACGGACCATCCGGTTGAACGTCGAGGCGTCGATGGGAACAAGTACAGTGGCTCCGCCTCTCAAGGGCTCCGGCACACTCGAAATCCTCAACGACCGTGATGGCCTGCTGTGGCTCGGGACCGTGCGCCGCAATTCGAGTCAAACCGATCGAGATGAAGTGGAGACGTATCTCCTGATTGTCCACCCGGTTCTCCTGGCGCCGAACGCACAACAAGCGACTCCCGCCTAAGCAGGTCCGCTGAAGTCCGTGGATAGTCCGACACGCACCGATGTAGTCGAAATCCGAAATTCGAAGCACGAAATCCGAAACAAGCACGAATGACCGAAACCCAGATTTCAAAACGCCCCATCCGACAGGCGACAGCGTTTCGGTCATTCGGGTTTTCGTAATTTGGATTTGTTTCGGATTTCGAATTTCGTGCTTCGAATTTCGATTTGAACCTGCCTTGTCAAAGTGATTCTGCGGACCTGCTTAGGAAGAAAGCCGTTTACCAGATGGGTCGCCTTCGAGACCCAGGAACGACCGTTCGCACGGCGAGATGAAGATCGTTCGTCGCTTCTAAGCATTTCCCTTCCTCCCTTCCGAGTGATTTCCCCATTGAGGCCCAGACCCCAACTGGAGAGACTCAGCGTCGTTTGAGTATTCATAAACGCTGTGGATGTCGCACAGTCCTGGGGGTGTGCCTCTCATTCGCTGGTGTGCTTCGGCGAGGCGAAACGCATGGAAGCGTGGCCGCGCCGGGATGGTCATCATGAGCAACCATAGTGGGGAGAACCGAATCATGAGAACGCTGTGTTCGATCGTATCGATGTGCGGCTTGTTGGCAGCCTGGGCCGGCCCGGCGGCCGCGATGGTGGTCATCGATTTTGAGGGCCTCCCGGACAGCCCCTTCTCCTCGTACACCGAGTCCGGCGTCACCTTCACGGCCGTCGGCGGCGGCCAGCTCCAGAAGTTCGCCGACACGCCGAACGGCACCTTCAGTCTCACCGGCCTGACCTCGCCCTATCCGGAGCTGCGGGCCGACATCGCGGGGGGAGCGACGTTCGTGTCCGTGGAGCTGGGCGATTTCGCCGAGATCGACGCCGAGACCTTGTTCCTGGAGGCGTTCGACGCCTCGGGCAACTCCCTGCGTTTCGTCAGCTACGACATCCCCGCGGACCGCATGGGCATGACGGCGCTGTCCGTTAGCGCGCCGGGCATCTCCTACGCCATCTGCGGGGCCAGGAATTCGACCCTGGGCAACGGCAGTTCGGTCCCGGCGGACAACTTCATATTCGCCCCGGCCGATTCGATCGCAACGATTCCGGCCCCCGGCGCGATCTTCCTGGCCACGGTCGGGATCGGACTGGCGAGCCGTCTCCGACGACGAGGAACCCTGTGATACGCAACCGAGACAGCAGAAAGTAACAGCGAGCGTGCGACATTGACGCTCGCGTTCGCGGCGTGTGTTTATCGCTTTTCGGGGTACTCGTGAGATTTGCAGGGAAGGCGCGCGAAGGCTCCCAAAGGCTCTGCCCCTGACACCCCGAGATTCACCGCTTCGGGCCAGCAGCATGAGAACGGCGCTGCGCATCAGCCTTCGAGCGGGCGGGCCAGTCGCAGGACAGGCATGCACCTGCGAGAGTCATCGTCAGACTCATTGTCATCCAAACTAATGTAGGCAACTCCCCTATTGACGATAAACCCGCCACAGTGCGACACTTGCCCGCGGAATGCTCGGAGGCATCGCCCGCCCATGATAGGAGGCTGCTTCTGTCCGTTTTGCGTTTTATGTGTCCATCGGACAAGCCTGCCGGCAAAGGACTGCGCTTGAGCCGAAGGAGCGTTCATGTCACTTTATGGAGGAGACGGGATCATGAGAAAGTCATTAGGGATTGTGTGTGTGGCGGCGTGTCTTGCAGTATGGGTCGGACCCGCCCGTGCGGCTCCGACGACCATCACCTTTGAAGCCCTGCCGGACGTTCCGTTCTACATGTATACCGACAGCGGCGTGACCTTCAGGGCGGTCGACGGCGGCCTGCTCAAGCGAGATGAAACCCCGAACGGCTCCTGGGGTCTCCGGGCGGTCGTCGATCCCTACCCTGAAATGCGAGCGGATTTTGCCGGCGGCGCGAAGTCCGTATCGGTGGATCTGGGCGACTTCGCCAACATCGACTCCGAAACCGTATTCCTGGAGATCTTCAGCGCATCGGGCACGTCGCTGGGGTTCGTCAGCGAGGACGTCCCGATCGATCGCATGGGGATGACCAGGCTGACCCTGAGCGGTCCGTGCTTTGATTACGCGGTGTTCGGGGCCAGGAATTCGTCCATCGGCAACGGCAGCTCGGTCCGCGCCGACAATTTCACGTTCGAGCCGTGCACCTGTCCGTCGGCTGTGCCCGCCCCCGGCGCGCTCCTGCTGGGCGCGATGGGCGCCGGCCTGGTCGGTCGCCTGCGTCGACGCAGGGTCCTTTAGCAACGGTATCCTACCAACGACAAAGGGGCTGCGGACGCCGGCATCCACAGCCCCTGTTCTTCCTTCGCAATCAAAACAGGACTCACAGCCACTTCAAAGTCCCAGCCTCAGCACAAAGTACCCTGCTCAGTCTAGTCCGACGGAGCGGGTGCCATGGCTACGCCTCGTAGCCATGTCTTGCCTCCGCGAGAGAATACCATGCTTACGCGAGCGTAAGCATGGCGCCCCAAGCGGGCGTGTCAATGAATGAGCACACAACCTCAGATGCTCCATAGATCACTCTCGCGTCCGAGGATTCCCGACGCACATCACTGTCTGCATCACGGGGCAATCCCGGCCGAGGGGGACGCGACAATCCAGTTCGCCGGGTCGTTGCCGCTGTGGGAAGCATCGGCGTGAATCCGCTGAAGCGAATTGCCGCTGCCGTCGGCCCCTATCGGCCACGGCGAGGCGTCGCTGTAGATCGCCTCGTCCACGACCACCCAGCCCTTCGCGTCAGCCGGATCGCCGCCGGCCTGCGATTTCTCCAGGCCCAGCCGCTCGCCCCGGTTCGACAGGTTGCCCTTCCACGGCCCGAAGACCTGCACGGCCGGCGTTGGGCCCTTGGCCGCGTACGCCTTGCCGAAACCGGCCAGCCGGGAGGCGTCCACGACCGGATCGAAACCGACGATCACCACGCATCTGCCCGCGGGAATCGAGGCCCCCGCCGGGAGGTTGTAGTCGACCGCGCCGTCGAGACGCCATGTGACGTCGCCGCCGGTCAACGTGATCGCCTGGGCGGTCGGGTTGTACAGCTCGATATATTCCTCGTTCGGATCGGCCGGATGGTACATGATCTCGGAGATCATCGGGCCGGCGACCGGACTGCCGTTCGCGGCGTCCTGCGACGGCGTCATCCGCAGCCAGTACGGCCCGCCGTCCGGATAGCGGCCCCACGTGACGCCGGGCTCCTGGGCCTTGAACGAAACGGCGTCCACGATGCGGTCGTCCGCCGTGCCGGGCAGATAGGACAGCACGATGTCGTCGCCGTCCCAGCCCAGGCCGAACTCCTGAATGCCGTCGAAGCTCTTGAATCCCCTGGCCGGGATCGAGCCGCCGGCAATGGCAAACTTCTTCGGCTCGGCCGGGTCGTCGCTGAGATACCAGCCCGCCAAGCTCACCGCCGAGGCGGTCGGGTTATACAGTTCGATCCAATCGCCCTGCCCGGCTCCGTTGGCCAGGAACTCGTTGATGACAAGCGTCTGCGTCGGGGCGGGATCGTCCCCGCCCGGCGAGCCTTCCGACTGCGTGCTTGCCCGCCAGTTGGCCGGGTTGTTCAGCGTGCCCTGCGGCTCGCCCAGCACCGCGGAATCCAGCGGCACCAGCGAATAGCCGGCGCCATCGGCGGCGACGGGCCAGCCGCGACCGTCGCCGTATTCGAACTCCGCGATCGTGCCGTTCCAATAATCGACGAGAGCGACGTTCTCGCCCGTATTGGCCAGGCGGCCCTGATACTCGCCGGCGATCCGGCTCGAAAGGCTCGTGCCGTAGCGGGATTCGAAAGCCGCCTTGTTCCTGACCACGAGCGTGAAGGCGCCGGGCCCGAGCGACGTGACGGCGCTGTCGGCGAATTCGAACGTGACGCCGCTGGTGAATGAAACGCCGCGAAGGTCGAGCGTCTCGTCGCCCGCGTTCTTGAGCTCGATGAACTCGAATTCGTCGCCGTCCAGCGTGTCGCTGGGCAGCGGATTGTACATCACTTCGGTGATTCGCAGATCGGCGACAATGCCGTCGGCGATCGGCTCGCCCGCGGTGAACTGCACCGGGGCGGACCAGTGGCTCCAGCGGCCGGTGGCGTCCTTCATGCGGCTGCGGACGCGATAGGTCCGCCCGGGCCGCACCACAGACGCCGGGATCTTCACGTCCTTCTGGAACGTCGTCAGATCGTCGCTCTCCCAGACCGGGTTGATCTCGTATTTGCCGGGGGTTCTCTGGTACGGCGTAAGATTCTCGATCGGCGTGATGACAACGCTGCCCTGCGAGCTCTCCGCAGACAGCCGCAGATCGATGAAAAGATCCGAGCTGTTGCTGAGTCCGGAGTTGAGAATCTGAATCGCGATCACGTTCTTTCCCTTGACCAGCCAGATCTTGGGGTCGCCGAGGTCGTATGTCCGGAACGTGGCATCTTCGATAGAATCCATCGCCGTGGCGCTGTACGGCAGCTCCGCAGCAATCACGTTGTCCTGATAGGCGAGTTTGCCGTTGATCCAGACGTTGACGCCGTCGTCGTACTTGGT
Organism: Phycisphaerales bacterium; assembly: GCA_039679525.1. Taxonomy (GTDB): domain Bacteria; phylum Planctomycetota; class Phycisphaerae; order Sedimentisphaerales; family Anaerobacaceae; genus PLanc-01. Next base: position 9,530 of record JBDKUU010000909.1, read on the forward strand.
GTCCAGGGTCAGCTTCGTGAGGCTCGCCAGGTCGGCCACGTCGAACGTGGTCCGCAGATACACCGTGCTGTAGGCGCCTCGCATGTCGCTGAGATTGGTCACGATGAAATTCTCGCCGTAGCCGATGGCGGTGCGGCCGGTGAGCCACTTGGAGTCGTCGAAGTCGAGCTGCCGCCAGGCGCCGGCCGTCGTCGAGGGCTCCGAGAGGCCCTTGAAGTACTTCCAGGAAGCGCCGTCCGGCACGAGGGCCGTACCGGTCTCGGCGTCCGCGTCGTCGCCGCCGGTGGTGGGCGGCGCCGCCTGCGAGCCGGGCGTCACCTCCGCAATGCGCCACTTCATCGCCGCGAAAGTGCCCGCTCCTTGCGAATCGCTGAAATCGCTCGTGCTGAACGTCAGGGCGTTGGCCGGGAAGCCGTCCGGACCGGTCGCGGTGACGGTGGGCGTCTTCGGGGCCTGGGAGTCTTCCGAATAGGTGTTGAAGGCCCGGTTGTTCGAGACCATGTAGTCTTTCATGATCTTGACCATGCCGCGGAAGTCCTTCGTCGCAGCCCTCTGGTAGAATAACCCGGGCCGGGACTTGATCGAATTCACATAGCCCGAATTCATGATCGGGTTGTAGTCCCACATGGCGCGGTCGGCCCCGACGAAGGTCGGACCGCCCGTCGGCGGATCGATGATGTTCGCCAGGTCGTCGAGCATCTGGTAGCCCTGGTCGCTGTTGTACAGCAGATCGAAGAACTCGCGCTGGCGGTTGTTGTACTCGATCCGGAGAGCGGAGTTGCTGCTCGAGAAGACGCCGTTGCGGCTGAAGTCATCCTCGCCGCCGCCGTACATGTTGTTGGCCCAGGTCAGGTCCAGATCCCACGGCAGGATGCTCCACTGGTCGGTCTCCGGGTCGTGATAGAAGAACCAGTTCTTGCCGCCTTCCATGTCGCCGTGGTGAATGCCTTCGACAGTGCAGCGGAAGCCGTAGTACGAGGTCAGATCGACGCTCTTTCGCCACCAGGTCTCCGGCGGCCGGACGCGATAGCCGTTGACGAACGCCACGAGGTCGGAGTTGTTGACGGGCTGCGTCGGCCCCTGGTTGTTCAGGGCCCCGCCGCCGGGCCCGGCGTCCCCCGACCCGGCGTCCATCTTGTAGAGGTTTCCATCGGCCAGGCCGTGCTCGTCGAGGAATCGGCCGTCCATCTGCTCGAGGCTCAGATACAGGCCCCAGAAATCGCCGTCGTACTGTGTGGCTCCGACCTCGGCGGCCTCGTCGATCACGCGGAAGTGCACCCAGTGGGTCTTCGAGCCGGGGCACCCCATCAGGTTGAACATCTTGAAGCCCGCGGCCTCGAACATGCCCTGCTCGCCGCGGTGCTGATAGTCGCCCTGCTGGATGCAGGCCGAGAAGTTGATCTTGGCCCACTTCGTGCTGTACTCCTGCCCGTAGTCGTCGCGGGCCTGGAAGTAGTGCCCTCGGTTGAGATCAAGCTTGGGCATGTTCTTGCCCATGGCGTATCGCCAGCAGCCGCCGCGGGCGCGGAAGCCGATGTGGTCGTAGACCTCGCCGTCGTAAACCAGCGTGCCCCGCCACGGATAGTCGCTGCCCTGATACTGCCCCTTCTGCGCGCCGGGCATGTAGAAGGCGTCGAGCACGTCCTGCTTTTTGGCGATCAAGTGGTAGACCGGCAGGCTCCTCATCGTCTCGGCGCTGTACTCCACGACGGGCTGGCCCGTCCGGACCGCGCCCTTCCAGGCCGGGACGCCGTCATAGACGAAGTACGCGAAGTTCGGCTGCGTGTCGTCGGCGTACGGCACGGTCACCGCCATGCCGCCATTGTCCAGAGCGAGGAACTTGTACCGAACCAATTGACGGTTCACCTGCACCGAAGCCGGGATCTGAACCGAGAAGACGCCGTCGTCCGCCGCCACATCGCCGTTCAGTCCGTCGTCGTGCATCTGCGCCGTGATCCAGTTCGAGTTGTACTGCGCGTCCTGGAGAGCGACGTACGCCCCCGGGGCCACGACCTGGTAAAGAAGCGTGACGCGCATCACGCCGTCCGGATCGGTGACCTTGGCCGTGATCGTCACCACTTCGCCCGACGTCGGCTGCTTCGGCGAGTGCCGGACCTGGCGAATCTGCGGAGGCAGACTGGCGGACAGGATCCCGCTATTGGCCGCGGCCGGCGTGGGCAACGCGGACCGCCAGCAGCCGCCCAGGTCGTTGTCGAACGCCGGGTTCACCAACTGCATGGAGCCGCCCGTGCCGGGGGTCGTGCCCGTCAGCGGCTCGCCCACCATCGGCCAGGGGAAGCCGAGTTGATAGGTCACCTCGTCCACCGTCTCGTCGGCGGCGTCGAGCAGCGTGATGGTGTCGGAATCGTTGTCGAGCTTGCCGCCGAAGGGCCCCAGGACCCGCGACGCGTTCGCCGGGAGCATCAGCGTCATCCACTTGGCCTTCACCTGCTCGGGGCTCTGGGTCACGATCAAATAGCCCCCCGCGGCCAGCTTCGTCCCGTCCGGGAAGGTGTAGAAGACACCGCCATCCAGCCGCCAGCCGCTCAGGTCCACCGCGACCGTCTCGGCGTTGTACAGCTCGACGAACTCGACCTGCTCGGTCTTGACATCGGGATCGGTGTTCAGCTCGTTGATCACGATGGCCGGAAGCGTCTGGGCCTGTGCGGCGACGCATCCGCCGAGACCTCTCCAGGGACAACCCGCGATGACGCCCACGAGCCAGAGCACCACTTCCGCGACAACGATAGACTTGAGCCTGCTTGATGTGGACACGTTTCGGCCTCTTCCGTATTGGACTATGTGCGGTCACCCGAGGGCATCGAGACCAGAAGTGCGTGGCCACTCCGCCCTCGCCTTTATCTATTTTATCCTACCCTGCCCGTTCGGGTCAAGATGGAACAGGCGGCACCGTATTCTCGGACCCTGCGGGCCCGTGAACACGGTGCCGAATCTCAAATTTGAGATCTCAAATCTCAAATCTGAGATCTCAGATCTCCTCACTTCAGCATGACCGTGCGAAGCTCCTGACGGTTGCGACGGAGCCACTTGGTCTTGCGAAGGATCATCTCCAGGAAAGCCTGGCCGCTGTGAGAGCCGAAAAAGCCCGTCGCCGCGACCGGCAGCACCGCTTCGGCTATCATCGTCTCGATCATCATGTCGATTAAGCCATATCGCTTCCGTTCGCTCAGCCGGGTGACCTCCTGGTAGCCGTTGAAGAACTCGAACAGCCGGTTGCGGTCGAAATGGGCGGACCATTCGGTCGGGTCCGGCCGGTCCCCCACGATCGAGAACTGCAGCATGCCGTTGGCCAGGTCCGTCACCGCCGGGGAGTAGCGAATCGAGTCGAAATCCACCACGGCGACCACTTTGTGCCCCTCGAAGAGCAAATTGCCGGGATGCCAGTCCCCGTGGACGACCTGCCGCTTCCAGGCCCGAAAGCCGAGCTGGTTCACGCGGACGCTGGCCTTGTCGTACCGAAGGATCAGCTCTTCGGCCACGGCCTGCATCTTACGGGCGGCCTCCGTGCGTTTATCGGAGCTGAGCAGCTTCAGGTGCCGCCGAACCAGGGCCGCGTCGTGAAAACACAGAGGCGAAGGCTCGTCGCGTCCCTGGAAGTCAGCCAGATCCTTGTGGAAAACCGCCAATTGCCGTCCAGCCTCGCGGGTCGCTTCGAGCGAGCCGTCGTAGCGGCTGCCCTCGACGTATCGAAAGAACTCGTAGATGTGGTTGTCCATGTTCAGGGCGGTGCCCTGGTCGTCCATGGTCGCCAGCAGGCTGGTGACGGGGAACGCCTTGGCCGCCAGGTGTTTCTGCACCGCATGGGCAAAACTCACCTTCTCCAGGTCGTCGCGACCTTTGGGCCGGCGTTTGAGCAGGAACGCCCCCCTGTCGGCCATGACGATGACCTTGGGAGCCCGGCGGTTGCCCACGGGCAGAGGCCGCACCTGGTGCACGATCCCAATATCGTAGTGACTCAGGACCCGGACCAGCTCCTCGGACGAAAAATTGGCGCCGCCCTTGACCATACCCCCATTATATCGACTCCCCCGCCCGCCGGCTTGTCCACAACCGCACTTTCGCCCGGCCGGCGAAAGCTTCTCTCGTCTCTCGTCCCTGGATACCGAGAAGGTTCGGACAGGGTTCCTGCCCCCGAGAATGCTCATGACTGCTCACCCAGAATGGAGTATGATAGCGGTATGGAGACGGTGTATCTCGAAACCTCAATCGTGAGTTATCTCACGGCCCAGCCGGCCCGAGATGTCGTCGCCGCCGCCAGACAGCGGCTCACCATCGAGTGGTGGGACAGCCAGCGGGCGTTCTTCAGTCTGGTGATCTCTCCGCTTGTCATGGCAGAGGCCTCCCGCGGAGATTCCGAGGCAGCGTTGCGACGATTGGAGATCCTTCGCAGACTGCCGCACGTCGACGTTACACCGGAAGCCATCAGTCTCGCCAAGCGGATTGTCGCCGACGGAGCGATGCCAAAGAATGCGGCGGACGACGCCCTCCATATCGCGTTGGCCGTTGTGCACAGAGTCGACTATCTTCTGACATGGAACTGCCGCCATATTGACAATGCACAGAACAAACCGCGGGTCCGGCGACTATGCCATGATGCGGGGTATCGTTTTCCGGAGATCTGCACCCCCGAGGAATTGATGGGAGGTATATCCGATGCCAGATGAGATTATGCAGGAGCTATGGGCGGCAAAAGACGCGATCGCCGAGGAGGCCGGCTACGATCTGGACAAGCTGTGTCGATTGTTAGAGGAATGGCAGGTTGAGAATAGGCCAGAATCGCCAGAGACTCAGGCTGCCCAAAACACACCTGAAACATGATCGGTCAAGCGGACGACATTCCACGTACTGGCATCAGATCTGCATTTGTTGCCGTTAGCGGAGGTTAGCGGCAGTTGTACACAGAGTGTGGGCAACTGAAGCTCGCTGGTCTTCTGCTCGCGAGCCCGCATCATATTCCAGGAGTTCCGCGAATTCGGCCCTCAGTCAGTGTCCTGCCGATATCCACGACGGAGGAAGAACACGGCTCCTCGTGTCAAATACACCGGATTCGCTTGGCGTCGAGTTCCGACTGCATCAGGATCAGGGCCATGATCCGACAGGCCGTTTCAGCACACTATTCCGCCTCCTCGACCCGTTACCCTACTCGTATGGCCCGAGGAAACGCTCGCCATTGAAGTGAATAAGGTGGGTCGGTGACTCCGCGATCCAGACCTCTGTCTCCCAGGAAATCTCATCCAGATACTTGAGCATTGTCCGCCGGTCCATGAAGGCGGTCACATAGACGATTCCAGCCGTGGAGCCAGCGAACAACTCACTCAGCTCCATTCTGCGTTTCGGATTGACCGGTCCGTGGCTTGTCACGGCCTCGATCAGCACAAGCCAGTTCTTCGATGTATGGTGAATGATCACGTCCGGCATCTTGCCGTGCTCCTCAATCTCCACACCCAGAGACCGGAGGGACTCGGAATCGAAGTACGCCCATTTCTGTTCGGCGTCGCCGACATAGATAACCCGGCCCCCGGGCGTAAACAGCGGGCAGAAATCGTCGAGTATTTTCTTGACGAGGACATTCTGGCCGCCCGGCGACAATTGAATCCTGGCTCCGTTCTGAAGCGTTACGGGAATCCTCAATGCTTCCCTCTCGCGGGCATAGAGGCGTTTGAGAGTATCGACAGACGCCAAATATTCGGACAGCCGCGCAGGCCACTCAAGCGATCCGAATGCCCGAAGCAGCCTCAGCGCGGATGGCTCGATCTGGTAAACGGCTTTCGGGCTGTTCGGAGGTCTCGATGGCTTGTCCGGATTCGA